>JAQTWR010000080.1 GCA_028689195.1 Anaerolineales bacterium
GTTGGATTGGAAGGTTTGAGCAAAGCCGAAGTCGAAAAAATATTGGAAACCGAAATCAAGTTCACCATCCCGTTTTTGGGAAGCAACTTTACGTTTGCGAATAACAACCATTATCCGTTCTCTATGAAATTTCCCAACGATACAGCCGCTTTCGTCTTCAGAGACATCGCCAAAGAAATGACGACCCTTGCCGCTAAATTACGGGCGCGGTGATTTTGTCTAAAATTTCAATTTTGGGAACGTAAAAATAAATTAAACGGGAGCAAATTATGACGATTGAATACGACGAGAAGGGAAAATTCTATACCGAAGTGGTGACGAAGATTCCCGCGGCGGTGGTCATTCAAACTACCGCGCATTTAATACGCGGCTTGGTGCATATCCGCAAGGGTGAGCGTTTGAAAAGCGAGCTGGAATGGGATGAAAAATTTCTCGCCGTTACCCAAGCCACCATCCACGACGCGAACGATCACGTTTTATTCACCGCGCCATTTCTGGCGATCCTGCGCGACCAGATCGTTTGGATTATGCCCATGGACGACGAAGGAGCGGCAACCGAATGACCACTCTTAATTCGGCAAGCCCCGCCAGACTTACGGGGCAAGACCTGACCCGTTTGAAAAAATATCTTTCGGACAGTTTGTCGCGCGCCCTTGAATTGGAGGGAATACCCGTCGCGCAGCGCGCCGCTTTCGTTAAACAAAACATCATTCATGTTTACGAGCAGACTCAAGTTAAACTGCCCGAAGATTTGCGTAAACAGATTTTTTCGCAAGTGATGGACGACTTGCTCGGATTCGGTCCGATTCAAGTTTTGTTGAACGACGACGAAGTTTCGGAAATCATGGTCAATGGTCCTAAAAAAATCTTCATCGAAAAAAAAGGAAAACTCATTAAGAGCAATGTCACTTTTGACGACGACGACCATGTCTTGCGTATCATTGACCGCATTATCCTGCCGCTGGGTCGCCGCGTGGATGGAGATTCTCCAACCGTTGACGCGCGCCTGCCCGACGGTTCGCGCGTCAACGCGGTGGTGCGTCCCGTCGCAATTGACGGACCTTCCATCACAATCCGAAAATTCCGCAAGGATAAATTGCAAGCGGGAGATTTAATCAATTTCGGCTCGCTCACCAAACAGATGGCGGATTTTTTGGAAGCCTGCGTGCGCGCGCGTTTTAATATCGTCGTTTCCGGCGGCACAGGTTCAGGCAAAACGACCTTGTTAAATGTGTTGTCGGGCTTTATCCCTGAAAATGAACGTATTATTACCATCGAAGACGCCGCCGAATTGCAACTCCAGCAGGATCACGTTATGCGGATGGAAACAAAAGCGGCAAATGCAGACGGACATCACGCGGTCAGCATCCGCGAACTGGTAAAAAATTCGCTGCGTATGCGCCCCGATAGAATCATCGTCGGCGAGGTGCGCGGCGGCGAAGCGCTGGATATGCTGCAAGCCATGAACACAGGGCATGACGGTTCGTTGACCACCGTTCACGCCAATACGCCGCGCGACGCGATTTCCCGCATCGAAACGCTGGTGCTTATGGCGGGTATGGATTTGCCCCTTAAAGTAGTGCGCCAGCAGGTCTCGTCTGCTGTGGATTTGATTGTGCAGCAAACGCGCTTGAAAGACGGGCAGCGTAAAGTCACCGCAGTCACCGAAGTCGCGGGCATGGAAGGCGATATTATTGTGTTGAGCGACATTTTCAAATTTAACCAGTCGGGCGTTACGTCTGACGGGAAAATAATCGGCGAGATGAGCGCTACGGGTATTCGTCCCAACTTCACGCCGCGCCTCGATGCGGCGGGTTTCAAACTCGGCGCGGAAGTATTCGCCCCAAGGCAGCCCGCTCAAAACAGGCGCTGATTTACTCTGCTATAATCACGCTGCAATTGGAATAGGTTAACGAAAAATTACATCCGCTTAAATTTTTAGAGGACACATGAATAACGCCCAAATCACCATCCGCGAAAAAAAACTTGGCTTGCTGATACGCGACGCCCGCGTGGCGGAACGCCGCACCGTAAAAGAATGCGCCGCTGCGATCAGCGTCACGCAGGCTATTTTCCGCGCCTATGAAGAGGGACGCCGCGCCCCTTCTCTGCCCGAACTTGAAACGCTCGTTTATTATCTCAAAATCCCCATCAAGCAGTTTTGGGGAAATGAGACCCGCTCCGATGCGCCCGCGATTCCCGATACGGTGAATACCGCGCAGCTGATCTCATTGCGTCAGCGCATGGTTGGCGCGCTTTTGCGGCAGGAGCGCAATAAGGTTAATATGTCCATCCGCCACCTTTCCAAAGAGACGGGCATATCGAGCGCGCGCCTCAATGCGTATGAAATGGGCGCGCGTCCTATTCCAATGCCCGAACTCGAAGTCGTCATCAAAGTAATGGGCAGCCGTATTGAAATTTTCTTCGACCAAAGCGGTCCCGTTGGGCAGTGGATGAACGCTCAACGCGCCATGCAAAAATTCCTCGAACTTTCCGATGAAATGCAGAACTTTGTCTGCCAGCCCGTCAACCGCCCATACCTCGAACTGGCGATGAAACTCAGCTCCATGTCTAAAGAAAAATTACGCTCCGTTGCCGAAGGCTTGCTCGACATTACGCTTTAGCGGATAAACACAGGAACTCGCCATGTCTCTCGACCCCGCACAGTTAAACGAAAAAGGAAAAGAATCCTTTCAAAACGCCGAATTCGACGAAGCCGCAGAATTTTTTCGCCAAGCCGCCGAAGAATACGCGCTTGCCAAAGACGAAGCCTCCGCCGCCGAAGCGAAGAACAACATGAGCGTCGCGCTGCTGCAAGCCGATAAGCCGCAGGAAGCGCTGAATGCCGCGCTCGACACGGATAAATTTTTCGAAGGCATAAAAGACGTCAAACGGCAGGCGATGGCGTTGGGGAATCAAGCCGCCGCGCTCGAAGCCCTCAACCGTTACGACGAAGCCGTTTCTGCCTACGAACGTTCCGCCGAATTATTCGCGCAAATCAACGAAGGCGATCTGCGCGCGATGGTCTTGAAATCGTCCGCCGCGATTAAACTCAAAACGGGCAAACTCGCCGAATCCGCGTTCAAAATGATGGGATCTTTGGAATCGAAAAAGAGTCCCAGTTTTGTCGAACGCATTATGAAGTTTTTTCTGCGCTTTATCAAATGATCAACGTCAGCGCGCAGCCCCGCCGCGTGGAACTTGGCGACCATTACCAGATTTCCAATCTGATTTTTCACGAGGCGAATATCCACCGTCACTTGGATTGGCGCTCTCCGCTCGAATGGATTGGCGCGCCAAATTATTGGGCGTTGGAAGAATACGGGCACATCACCGCCGCGCTTGCCTGCCCCGAAGACCCGCCGCGCGCCGCGTGGATTCGACTCTTCGGTCATCAGCCGCATCTCTCTCCGCGCGAGGCGTGGACGACAATTTGGGGAATGGCGCATGAAACAATCCGCGCCGCCGACCCGCAGACGCGAGTCGCTTCCATTGTCACAAAACGCTGGTTTCAAAATCTTCTGCTTTCAAGCGGATTCGAGTTGCGGCAGAATATTGTTCTGCTTCAATTGACGCTCGACCGTTTTTCGCCGTTTTCCGCGCCGCAAGATTTTCGCATCCGCCCGATGCGCGACGACGACCTGCCCGCCATTGTCCATATTGATTTAGAAGCCTTCGGCTGGTTTTGGCACAACACCGCAGACGCGCTTCAGCGCGCGCGTTCGGTTGCGGTCAGCGCGACGGTTGCAGAAAACGATTCGGGCGTGATCGGGTATCAAATCAGCACGGGTAATCCGTTTGGCGCGCACCTTGCCCGTCTCACGGTTAAGCCTGCCGCGCAAGGTTATGGGGTTGGCGGGGCGCTGGTTAACGATCTTATTCAAAGAATTGGCGCAAGCCGCGTTTCGGTCAACACGCAGGAAGATAACGCCGCGTCGCTGGCGTTGTATCGAAAAATTGGTTTCATCCGCACGGGCGAATGTTTTCCCGTTTTGATTTATCCATAACGTACTCACAGGTGATTTATGGCTGAAGTTGAATTTCCCGCGCGCATCATGGTTCGATTTGTCGAAACCCTTTCCACCGAACTGGGACACGATTCGCTTTCGGCGGTTCTCGTCAAAGCGGGGCTGCCCGAAGAATGGGCGCATCATAACCATTTTGCGAAGTTGGATAATATTCAAGCCGCGCAGGCGTATTCGCGTTTGCAAGCCGCGTTGCGCGCTTATTATGGGCGCGGCGCGCGCGGCATCCTTTTGCGCATCGGCTCGAAACTTTGGGAACATCTGCTATATGATTCCGCGCTTGGACTCAAAGCCCAATCGGTTTTTATTCGCGGAATTCCAAAAGCGATGCGCCGAAAGCCCGCGCTGGAATTGCTCGCCCGAATGTTAAGCGCCGCGCCGGGAAGCGTCACCGCGCATGTTCAAGACCTCGATATGCTTCTGGTTGACGGAACTTCTCCCACCGTGATGGATCAATCGGACAATGCCCCGATTTGTTTCGTGACACTCGGCTTGATCCGCGAATGTTTATTCTGGGCAGACGGACAGGAACACGACATCGAAGAACGCGCGTGTCGCGCTTTGGGCGCGCGTCAATGCGAATTTAAGATCACGATTGGAGGATAAATGAAACACTTTGAAACGAACTGGAAATCCAAAGACGGTTTGGATATTTTCGGACAAGGCTGGGAGCCGACCGCTATTCAAACAAAAGCCGTCGTTTGCCTCGTGCATGGGGTGGGCGAACACAGCGCGCGTTACGCGCATGTCGCGGAAGCGTTCGGCAAGGAAGGCTACGCCTTCTTCACCGCCGACCTGCGCGGGCATGGACGTTCGGGCGGCGCGCGCGGCGATATTTCTTCCATCGAAGATTTTATGCAGGATATTGATTTGCTGCTCGAACAGGCGCGCGCGCGTTTTCCCAATTTGCCCGTCATTCTCTATGGACATAGTTTGGGCGGCATCCTTGTTTTGCATTACGGCTTGAAGCGCAAGCCGAACGTCAAAGGCGTGATTGCCACCAGCTCGGGGCTGCGAAATTCCCTGCAATTGCAGCCCGTAAAAATGATGGCAGCCCGCGTGTTGGGTTCTGTCCTGCCGCGCGTAACCCTGCCCAGCGAATTGGAGTCCGCGGCGATTTCGCGCGATGAAAAAGTGGTGCAAATCTACAACGCCGACCCGCTCGTGCATGACAAAATTTCGCTTGGTTTTGGCAAGGCGATGATTGGCGCGATTCAGTGGACCTTCGACCACGCCGCCGAATTCCCGCTTCCGTTGTTGTTGATGCACGGCAAAGCGGATCGAATCGCTTTCCCTTCGGGCAGCATCGAGTTTGCTAACGCGGCGAAGGACAAAGCCACTTTGGTTCTGTACGACGACGCCTATCACGAACTGCATAACGAGCCGATAAAAGAAGAAGTTTTCAAAACCATGACGATTTGGATGGATGCGCGCGCGCGCGAATAATATAAGAACTTCTTAACGCTTTACTGGACAAATCCATTTTCACATGGCAAAATTATTAAAGCGATAGCCGCTTTATGAACGGCTATCGCTTGTAATCTAACGACATTCAACCGTAATCATAGGAGATAGTATGAGCGAAAAAGAAATGAGCAAGCGGCAGGCGCGCCGCGAACAGATGCGCCGCAAAGAAGTACGCGGAAGGTGGATTGGCTTTGGGTTGATTACCTTTGGCGCGATTCTTCTCGCCTTTTTGTTTATCTACCCCAACCTCAAACCCGTTGGCGAGGTTGTCACTCCCGCGGCGCTTGCCCGCCCCAACGCTAAGTTCAACGCGGCAGGCGACCCGAACGCCCCCATCAAAATTGACGAATACTCCGATTTCCAGTGTCCCTACTGCCGTAACTTCTACGAACAGACCGAAGTCCAATTGATGGACACTTACGTCAAAGACGGCGTTGTCTATTTTGCCTACCATTCTTTCGGCGAATTTATCGGTTCAGAATCGGCGGCTTCCGCCGAGGCGGCGTACTGCGCGGGCGATCAGGATAAATTCTGGGAAATGCACGACATTATCTTCGCGAACCAAAATGGAGAAAACATCGGCGCTTTTGCAGACCGCCGCCTGCTTGCCTTCGCAAAGCAACTCGGATTGGACATGAATAAATTTACGTCCTGCTTCGACGGCAAAAATTATTCCGCGCTGATTAAAAAGGACGGCGAAGACGGAATCTCCGCAGGCATTAAAGCCACGCCTTCATTCGTCTTATCTTATACGGTCAATGGAACGCTAAAGACAAAAATCATCGAAGGCGCGCAATCTTACGAAACCTTCTCTCAAGAAATCGAAGCCGCGCTGGCTGAGATGGGAAAATAATTTTTTCGCAAAAGCTCCGTCGCAAGGCGGGGCTTTTTATTTTTCGGATACAATCCGCGTATGGCTACGATTATCAGTTTGTCCAACCCGTTCATCAAACAGGCGCGCGCGCTGCGTCAAAAGAAAAACCGCCTCGAAACGGGGCTGTTTCTCGTCGAGGGAATTCATCATGTAGGCGAAGCCGTCGAAGCGGGCTGGGATATTCAATCCGTTTTTTACGCCCCCGATTTGTTGACGAGTTCCTTTGCGCGGGACTTGCTCTCGCGTCTTTCCGTTGCGCCTCAATCTGTCTCTATTCCCGTAATGGAATCGCTGGCTGATAAGGAAAACCCGCAAGGCATTCTCGCCGTCGTCCGCCAAAGAAAAACCTCGCTCGCCGAAATGAAGCCCTTCGCGCGCGCGGCGGCTTTGGTCTCGCCGCAAGACCCCGGCAACGTGGGCACAACCCTGCGCGCATTAGACGCCGTCGGCGCGGACGCGCTCTTTCTATTGGATGGCGGCGTCGAGTTGTATCATCCCACCGTCATCCGCGCCAGCATGGGAACGATATTCTGGAAACCCATCATACAATCTTCTTTCGACGATTTTCTTGCATGGTCGCGCGAGGGCAATTATCAACTGATTGGGACTTCAGCCAAAGCGGATATGGATTATCGCGCCTGCGTTCCGCAACCCCCCTGGGTCTTGTTATTAGGCAACGAGCAAAAAGGATTAACCCGCGAACAAAGCGCCGCGTGTGATGTGACCGTCTCTCTGCCCATGCGCGGACGCGCCAGTTCGCTAAATCTTGCGGTTGCGGCGGGCGTGTTGTTGTATCAATTTTATAAATAACGTCAACAACAAACTTTCTCGGCAATAAGAAAAAAATAATTTGGACGCGGAAAAACGCTGATTTTCGCCGCCCTAAAACAAAAAATCCGTGTACATCCGCTAAAAAAATAGCGGAAAGAAAAAGAACTTCTCGCGCAGAGAAGTTCTTTTTCTTTATTGAAATGCGAGGCGGCTAGAATTCGTCTTCGTCTTCCAACCAATCGTCATCCTCATCATCGCCGTCTTCATCGTCCCATTCTTCCGTCTCATCGTCTTCATCGTCCCACTCGTCAACCTTTTTGGCGGCTTCTTCCGAAGCGGAGTAGGTGGCGCATCCGGTATCGGGGTCCAGTTCTACGGCGGCTGCCGAGCAATAACCTTCGTCTACGAATACGCAGTCTATATAGTGACATTTAATACGGGGCATTGCTTCCTCCTAAATTTCTTGGTTTTGTATGAGGCGCACGACCGCAATTATGAAAATGAGGGTCATGGCAACCTGCGAGGCGACACAAAACGGACAGAGCGCTTTAAGAATGGCAATCTCGACATAAATCAGCCAAACGGTAAAAATAAAACCCGTCAACGTGACGCCAAAAAGAGCCAGCGCGCCGTTCTCTTGAAAGAATCGATTTCGCTTTTCAAAATAAAGCGCCGCAAGAATCGCGGCGTATCCCAACACGCCAAGAGACGCAACGGGAAACCCGTTTATCTCCGAATAACTGCTGGCGTTCACGGTAGAGCAATCGCCCGACCCAAGACACATCGCGTTATTCGACGTAACTTTATAAACCGTCATATAAATCGCAACCAGCAAACCGATTGTCGCAAGCGCAATCATTGCGCGATACAGCCATTTATCCATATTTTCCTCTATCCAAGCAGTCTCCGCATCCTGACCGACAGGCACGCATTTTACACCAGCGGGAATAATTCGTAAAGCGGGCGCGATTATAACCCATTCAACCCGTCTATTTTCGTCAGCGCCGCCCCGCTTATCATTATTCCGATGGACGCCAGCGCCGCGGCAATTTGCAAAACGCGGATGGGATTCAACCGCGCAAGCGTATCAGCGCCCTGAAGCGACGCGGCTATCATGCCCGCGAAGAGTCCCATCGCCCCTAATAGGATTCCAAACCCGAAACACAGCGCTCCGCCCCATTTGATTCCGCGGCGTAAAGCGGGCGGCGAATTCCCAATCCACGCAAGCAGCGCGAGGACGAACATTCCCAAGAGCGCCGTGCGCGAAATCATAAATATTGTTTGCGTAACTTGCTTGGCGGAATCTATGCGCGCTATTTCGTCGTCGTTGAAAACGGGATTTCCATTTTCAAACTTGAGATTGGTCAGGTATACGGTTTTTTTGTCGTTGCCTAAATAGGTTGTCGTTTCAGCCGCCCAGTGGAAGCGTTCCGATTTATTGAAGCCCGTTTCTTGCGAGGGCAGGGCGTATGCAATTCTTAAAAAATACGGGGTTAGAAGAAAACTCAATGCAAAGCCGACCAATATGGCGGGAGTCAAAAGCGCGGCGCTCCAGGAAAGAATCAGACCCGCCTTTTGACTCATCCCGCGCAGGTTCGCAATCGTTCTTTGTTTCTTCAAGATAAACGCAAGCGTTAGCGAGTTTACCAAAGCCGCTGTGCCGATAGCCGTCGGGCTGATGTTGAAGAGAAATCCCGAAATTGCAGTGATTGAAATGATTTGATAGAGGATGGGAACGAACCATAGCGTTGGCGAATAAAACGCCAGCGCTATCGAGAGCGCGTCGGCGGGATAAAAATAGCGGTCGTGCATTTTGGGTAAAAGGTATGGCGTTAGCGCCACAGAGACGAACGCGAGCAGAATCATGTTTTGGCGGTCGAGCGTCATTTCGCTTTGCGCCGCGCTTTTCGACCAGATTAAAATCGCGGTTATTGTTACTAAAATTCCAAGCGGAAAAATAACCGCGAGCCATTCGCGCGGCAGCAGATAATATAGATTCGGCGCGTTCATCGTCAGGCTGTCGAACGTGTTGGATTGTTTTGTGTAAATAAGCAGCGTCTCTAACAACGGCCTGCCGAGCAGTACCACAGGCGCAACCGCGATGAGATAGACCAGCGGAACTAAACCAAAATAAAGCCAGCGAATTTTTTTGCGGAGCGCGAGTACGAACAAAAAGGGCGTCAAAAAAACAGCTTGCGCTTTGAAGGCGAATGCCATGCCAAAAATCAATATGGCG
>JAQTWR010000081.1 GCA_028689195.1 Anaerolineales bacterium
GACTGATACAAAACGTTTGAGCGTTCAAATCTAAAACTGGAGTATTTACAATGACTGACTTTCTCGCCGAAGCAAAATCGCTTTTTCAGTACGTACAATCCATGCGCCGCGACTTTCATTCGCATCCCGAACTGGGATTTCGGGAAATTCGCACAAGCGGCATTGTGGCAAAGGAACTCGAAACGCTTGGACTCGAAGTAACAAAAGGCGTTGGCAAGACGGGCGTAATAGGTTTTCTGGAAGGCGCAAAGCCGGGACCGACGCTGTTGCTGCGTTTCGACATGGACGCGCTGCCCATTGTGGAAGATACGGGCGCGGAATACGCCTCGCAAAATTCGGGGGTCATGCACGCCTGCGGACATGACGGTCACACGGCGATTGGGCTGACGGTCGCAAAGATTTTGAACGCGCATAAAAACGAATTGGCGGGCAACATCAAATTTTGTTTTCAGCCTTCGGAAGAGGGCAGCAACGGCGAGGGACTTGGCGGCGCCGAGATGATGATGAGAGACGGCGCGCTTGATTCTCCCAAAGTTGATATGACCCTTTCGCTGCATTTGTGGAACGAAAAGCCGCTTGGTTGGGTGCATGTGGCGGGCGGTCCCGTCATGGCGGGCGCGGAAGAGTTCAAGGTAAAAATCATTGGCAAAGGCGGACACGGCGCCGTGCCGCACGCAACGGTTGATCCCATTGTTTGCGCGGCGCAAATCATTACGGCGGCGCAGACTATCGTCTCGCGCAATGTCGCGCCGCTCGAAACAGCGGTGGTGAGTTTCACCGTCGTTAATAGCGGTACGGCGTTCAATGTCATTCCGCAAGAGGCGACGCTGGAAGGCACAATCCGCACCTTCGAGCCGCGCGTGCGCGAGAAAGTGGTGAAACGCTTCGAGGAAATCGTCGGCGGCGTTGCGGCGGCGATGGGTTGTCAGGCTGAAATCCATGTAAGGCGCATCACGCCCGCGTTGATTAATGCCGAGCATGTCGCCGTCAAAGTGCAGGAAACCGCGCGGCGCGTCTTCCCCGACCTGCAACACAGCAACGCTCCCTACCTAACGATGGGCGCGGAGGATATGGCGTTTATACAGGAAAAGGTGGACGGCTGCTACTTCTTTATCGGTTCGGCGAACAAAGAAAAGGGTCTCGACTACGGACACCATCACCCCAAATTCGATTTCGATGAATACGCGCTGGTCAACGGCGCGGCGCTGATGGCATCAGCGGCGGCGGATATTTTGAAGTAGCAAGTACACATTAGAAACTATCCGCCCACCTTACGCAGTGTCGTTCTGAGCGAAGCGAAGAACCGCTACAATTACCTCAGAGACCCTTCGCTCCGCTCAGGGCGGCATGTTCAAAGTGCGTAAGGCGGGTTGTCAAAAATTAAATTGGGGCGTTGATGAATAAAGTCCTTGCGTAATAGACTTCTTGCATAAGTCAAAAACAAGCAAACCTTTGCCGCAGATTTCACAGATTTACACAGATTTTTTTGAATTTATCCGCGAAAATCTGCGTAAATCCGTGGATAAAAATACTTTTGCAAGAGGTCAAATGAATAATTTTTTACAACCACATCGCGCCCCTGACCAACATTGCGGCGATGAAAGCGATGAATACGGTCAGCGCCGAGATGGCGAGCATTGCCTTTGTTCCCAGTTCGCGCTTCAATACAGAAAGCGTTGCAAGGCAGGGCAGGTAGAACATCACAAAAGCCGCGTACACCATCATCTGCGCAGGCGACATTACCGAAGCGAAATCCGTCGAGCCGAGCGCCTGCCCCAGCATGACAAGGGAAAGTTCCTTGCGTAGAATTCCAAAAATCAGCGGCACGCCCACTTCGAGCGGCAGACCCATCATCCATGTCAGCGGTCGGATTAGATAATTAAAGAGATACGACCATTCAAAATAATTCAAGATAGCCAATACCGCGCTGCCTGCAATCAAGATGGGCCAAGCCTCTACGACAAATTCGCGGATGCGAAACCACGCCTTGCCAAACACGTTCTTGAGCGTAGGCACGCGATAAGTGGGCATTTCCAAAATCAACCCGGGCGCCACGTCTGGCAAAAGACTGGAAAGGATGCGCCCCGTCAACGCGATGACGAGGATATTGAACAGGTACAGCCCCAGCGCGGCGGTAGAGCCGAGATAAAACGCGACCAATCCAAACACAACCGCAATCCGCGCGGCGCACGGCACAAGCGTTGCAAGCGCGGCGGCGATGTATCTATCGCGCGGTTCTTCCAACGCCCGCGTGGACATGACCGCAGGCACGTTGCATCCATACCCAAGAATGAAAGGAACGACCGCTTTGCCGTGCAGCCCAATGCGGTGCATGAGCGCATCCATCAGGAAGGCGACGCGCGGCAGATAGCCCACGTCTTCCAACAAGCCCAATCCCAATAGGAAGGGCAGCAAATACGGAAAGACAATGGCGATTCCCGCCGTAATTCCCTGCAATACGCCAAGCAACAATTTGAAGATAAACGAATTCAACGCAAACGGCGCAAGCGCGCGCGTTGTCAGCGCGTCGAAAAGACGCAATAAGGGCGGCTCGATGATTTGTCCGATGCCGTAAACCGTTTGAAAGAATAAGAACAAAATGGACAATAAGACGGCATATCCCCAAATTGGGTGAAGCAAAACATCGTCCAACTGGTCGCGCCACGAGATGAAACGTTCGCCTTGCGTCACGAATTTACGGGCGAGGTCAATAGCCCGCCGATGTCGTCCTTCGGCGTTCAAGCCTTCTACCGCCATTTTTGAACTTGTCTTCTCGTGTTTCCTGCCTGCTTCCAGCGCGTTGATAAACAGCCCTTTCACGCCGCGTCCCTTGCTTGCGACCAAAGGCAAAACGCGAACGCCAAGTTCCCGCGCCAACCCTTCGCCGTCAACGTGTAAGCCCAAACGCGCGGCTTCATCCATCATATTCAAGGCAAGTATCAACGGCTTGTTGAATTGGAGCAACTCGAAGGTCAAGGGCAGCGCGGCGATCAGTTGCGTGGCGTCGGCTACATTGATGATAACGTCCACATCCTGCGATTCTAAATAGCGCGCGGCTTCCAGTTCAGCGGGACTTCCGCTTTGCAGCGTGTAAGCGCCGGGCAAATCAACGAGATCAATCACCTCGCCCGCAACGCGCACGCGGCTGTCCGTGTACTCGACGGTCGTTCCGCTAAAGTTGCCCGTCTCGGCTTTGTAACCAGCCACTTGATTGAACAGCGTGCTTTTCCCACAATTCGGCAGACCAATGAGCGCGACCTTCATGCAATCTCCACGATGATTTTTGCCGCGACGTCGCGCCCGATTGCAAGTTCGCGCCCGTTGACTTGAATCAACAGCGGACCGCCCAGCGGCGCGGCGCGAACAACGCTCAACGTATCGCCTTGATATAAGCCATATTGATTTAACTTGGCGATCAAGGCGGGAACGTCTTCCACTAAAATTATCTTAACTTGCATATTCATGGGGACTTGTAAAAGGTTCATGCCGCTGTTTATATGCGAACGCAGAGGATTCGGCAAGGGATGAAAATCCTTGCGCTTACATATAAATATCGTCGTTATCTATTTTGAGGGTTACTGAAATTTTCAATTTTCCCCTATGTCGTGTCGGATAATAAGCCGTGTTCTCTGGCTTTGGCAATCGCCTGAGTGCGGCTGCATACATTCAGTTTGCTGAAGATTTGCTTGTTGTACCACTTTACGGTTTCGACCGACAAACGTAATTCAAGCGCAATATCTTGATTGGACAAGCCGTTAGAGATCAGGCGCAGGATTTCAACCTCGCGCAGACTGAAATGCTCCAAATAACCGCGTTGCGGCAAGTCAGGACTATCCATTACCAACTTCCTCGCTCACTAGCAGATCAAATTGCCAAGCCCGGCAAAACTCCAACTATATAAAAATAGTGTATCACAAACCTTATGGACAAATTCAAGGAGTGTCTAAAAGGATGGGCTTTCTTTAACGCGAAGGCGCAAAGACGCCAAGCCTCAAAGGTTTCTTTGCGTCTTCGAGTCTTCGTGACTTTGTGTTTAGCCCACAAAGTTAGACACTCTCCAAATTCATAAAATTCCCCACTTTCGAGGGGTGACTATTCGGCTGGGTTTTGCTACGTTAAATAAAAAGGCTTGCCAAAGGAGGCAGTCATGAGCAGAAAACTTTTTTTGATTCCTCTGTATTTGCTGGCAGTAAGCATACTTGTGATCGGCAGCCTGCCAGTCCCAGTTCAAGCGCAGGAGGGCGACCCCGAAGGCGCGGGAAATGTAATCCTAATAGATAGCAACCTACAAACGCCATCCAATCCCGATATAGCATGGGGACCAGCCTGCGGCAAGTTTCTAGTGGTCTATGACCGTAAGGTATCCAATACGGACTATAACATTTGGGGCAGGTATATCAATAGCGACGGTTCGCCATATCTCGCGCCTTTCCGCATCACCAGCGCGGCTACCAAGCAAGCAAATCCAGCTGTAGCATGGAACCAAGCAGGAGGAAACTACATGGTGGCTTGGGAAGATTTCAGCGCAGGACACTGGCAGATCTACGCCCAACGGTGGGGTTGTAAAAAGTTGGGGATTGGCGGCGCAGTAGCATTAGCGCCTGCCGCAGTGGATACAACCCAGCGCTTAAACCCCGATGTAGCCTGCGGCTATTTCACGGATATCACTAGAAGGGGGTGCTGGGTAGTCTGGGAGGATCTCCGCAATTTGAATTTGAGCTGGGACATTTATGGTCAATGGGTAAGCCACTTGGGAGTACCAGCAGGTGGCGGCAATATACGAATTTCACTCAACGCTAGCTCGCAACGTTACCCGGCAATTACCCAAAACCCTGAATCTACCGGCTGCAAGGAAAATAGTTTCATGGTCGCATGGACGGATGCTCGCAACACAGCCGTCAGCGGCTTCGACATCTATAGCCAGCAATTGGATAACATAGGTCGTTGCGGCTTGAACCTGCCAGTGACAAGAAATGCAGGAAACCAGATGTATCCAGACCTGGCTTATGGAACCGTCAATAATGCCTATCAGGTTGTCTGGCAGGACTACCGCAATGTAAACACCGATATTTACGCCCGCCGGATAAACAGCGCTGGAGGAGGGATGGGAGCCGACTTTGCGCTTTCCAACCCACCTACAAATCAATCTCGACCAGCGGTATGCTACAGTACAAACGCAGTGAATCAGTTCAACACAGTTTGGCACGACAACCGCGTCCCCGCCAACTTGCTGGGTATTTACGGTCAGCGCTCAGTCGGCAACGGCGTTTTGATCGGCACTCCTGCGAACGTTAACTATTTGATCGTCAATTCTGCAAATAATGAAACCCGCCCAGCCATAGCATATAGCAGCGTATCGAATAGGTACTTCGTGGTTTGGGTTAACAGCACAACAGGTATTGAAGGCAGGGCAATCTGGTGGCCCTAGTACTCTGTAAAATAAATCATACGAGATTATAGAAAAAATATGGCGGCGACTTGCAAGTCGCCGCCATTTTATTTTTGGTATAAAAAGGCGTTACCCATTTTTTTAGTGTGCCATAAAGTTACAAGGTAAAATGTAAGGGAAGGATTGAACAATGAAAAACAAAAAAACTTGGACTATAGTTATCATCCTGACCGCAACCGCGGGATTTATTGCGCTACAAAATGGGCTTGCGCCTACGCCGTCCGCCGCGACTCAAACGGCGGCGGCTGCAAACGCCGCGCCAACCGCGTCCAACGAAGGCTGCGGATATATGTGGGCGTATCACGACGCGCCAGAACTTACAGACAAAGTCAGCGCGATGATTCTCAACCTCGATGCGCAAGCAAACGCGCACGCATCCTTGTATGGAGAAGATTGTATTTACGCCGACGGTCACGCAGACTTTCATGTGATGGAAACAGATTTTTACGTGCGTCTACCCGTTGACGATCTAACGAACGAAAAGTTTTTTGGCGACTGGATGGCGCAAGTCATGCCGCTGATCGCGCAAATTCCGCGCAAAGAAATTCAAGGCAACTATGGTTTCGTGGAATTCTGGTTCGAGAAAAACGAAACGGAACATGCGGGCGTGCGCGTTCCCATTCAAATATATATGGATCAAGCGCAAGGAAAAAGCGGGATCGAATTGTACAAGATGTTCAGCGTTACCCCATAAACATGACGCGACAATTAATATCGCGCCGCAGCAAAAACCGCCAAATTCGGCGGTTTTTTTATTATTGACAAATCGCGCCGCCTATCATATACTACGTTTAGTAATTACTAAACGTTCTAAAGGATAAGAAATGACGGTAAAACTAACGCAAGTCAAACAGGATTTCACCGAGGGACTCAGTCACATCAGCCGCTTTTGGGGACTCCCCAAAGGAATGGGCGCGATATTTGCCGTACTGTATCTTTCCCCCAATCCGCTTTCGCTGGATGAGATTGTACAGGAAACAGGATTGACCAAAGGCGCGATCAGTACCCAGATACGCACGTTGGCGCGCATGGGCTTGGCGCATCGCTCGGCTAAAATCGCCGACCGCAAGGATTACTACGAAGCCGAAAGCGATTTCTACAAGTCAATCCGCTCGATATTGAAGGAAAGACAAAACAGCGAGTTTGACCGCGCCGTCCGCTCGGTGAGCGAGACGCTCGCCAAACTGGAAAACAACGAGGTAGTCGGCGACAAAGCGGAGATTCAATTCATTCACAAGCGCGTGAAAGCGTTGCAAGAATTCTTCAACGCGCTGGACAGCCTGACAAAAGCGGTCGTCAAGTTGGAAAATCTCGGGCTGGGGAATATTAAAAATATTTTATCTGTATTGAAATAAAAGGAGCATTGAAATGAAAATCGCAGTCACGGGCGCGTTTAGTTATTCGGGAAAATATATTACGAGGCGTTTATTGGAACGCGGAGAGGAAGTCTTCACATTGACCAATCACCCCAACCGCCCAGACCCTTTCGACGGCAAAGTCAAGTCTGCGCCGTTGGATTTTACAAACGAAAATGAATTGATTGAAAACTTGCGCGGCGCGGACGCGCTCGTCAACACATATTGGATTCGCTTTGATAAAGGGAACAACACGCAACCCAAAGCCGTGGAGAATACAAAAATCCTGGTCAACGCCGCCGCAAAAGCGGGCGTGAAGCGCATCGTACACATCAGCATCACAAATCCATCGTCCGATTCGCATTTGCCTTATTTCTGGGGCAAAGCAGCGAACGAAAATGCGGTCATTGATTCGGGAATGAGTTATGCAATTCTGCGTCCCACCGTGTTGTTTGGGAAAGAGGATATTCTCGTCAACAACATCGCATGGTTGCTGCGCCGATTGCCGTTTTTCGGGCTGCCCGACGACGGTTCGTATAAACTCTCCCCCGTTTATGTGGACGACCTCGCCGAACTTGCGGCAAACGCCGTCTATCAAAAGGAAGATTTCATTTGGGACGCCGTCGGTCCCGACGAGTTTACCTTCAAGGAAATGGTCGCGTTGATTGGTCAAATCATTGGGAAGCGGCGCGCGCTTATTCCCCTTCCGCCGCGCATCGCGTTGCTTGCGGCGCAAACATTGAGTTTCTTCGTCAACGATGTTATCCTTACGCCCGAAGAAGTGGATGGTTTGATGGCTAACCTACTAATTTCAAAAGAGGCGCCGCGCTGTAAGACCCGCCTTTCAGACTGGCTTGAAGAGAATAAACGGTCAATCGGCGCAGAATACGCCTCCGAACTTGCGAGGCATTTTTAGTCAACTCGCGCCCGGAAGGGCGATCCCTTCACAATTTCCACACAACCTTTTCACAAATCATTAATTGAAGAACATATAATTAACGAGATTATCATTACACAGGAGAAACTATGAAACTATCAAAGTTGTTATACAGCATCATCGGAATTGGAATACTTGTATTTGCGCTGATCCAACTGATACCGTTTGGGCGCGACCACGCCAACCCGCCCACCGTGTCCGAGCCGCAATGGTCAAGCCCCGAAGCGCGCGCGCTCGTAAAGCAGAGCTGTTTCCAATGTCACAGCAACGAAACGGAATGGCCCTGGTACAGCAACGTCGCGCCCGCCTCATGGCTGGTTCAATTCGACGTCAACGAAGGACGACATAAATTCAACTTCTCAGACTGGAACAAAAGGCGCGGAGAATTGGACGAGATGATTGGGGCAATTCAGGAAGGCGAAATGCCGCCTTTGCAATACACCGCCTTTCACCCCGAAGCTCGCCTAAACGCCCAGCAAAAGCAAGCCTTGATAGACGCGCTGAAAAGCTCGATCAAGTAAGCCTGAAATAAAACGTCTCCCGCAAAAGGAGACGTTTTATTTTGCGTTAGTCAATTGCGACCACGCCCGCGCAGCGCGGACTATCCATGCAACCGTAATATTTTTTACCGTTATTCGCGCCGCTGCGACGAATTCGCAGCACCATCATTTTTCCGCAGGCTGGGCAATTAGGCACGGAATCAAAAACGCTATCCGCGCGTAAAGCCGCCGTGCCGCCGATTTTAGTCACCGCGATTTGAAACAGGGAAATAATATCGGCGGGCGCGTATGATTCGCTGGACGGCACGC
Organism: Anaerolineales bacterium; assembly: GCA_028689195.1. Classification (GTDB taxonomy): domain Bacteria; phylum Chloroflexota; class Anaerolineae; order Anaerolineales; family Villigracilaceae; genus Villigracilis. The sequence goes on from JAQTWR010000081.1 coordinate 8,551, forward strand.
ACACCAGCGGAAGTCCGGCATTGACGAATAATTTTTCTGTGAAAATATCGCTTTCGCGCGCGCCGTTTTTTGCAATCGGGCGCACAATATCCACGCCAAAAGCGGGCGTCAGCGTTTGCGGGTCGCACAATAAAAAGTCCACGTGTTTGCGGAAAAATTTATTGAAGAAATGCACGTTCTCATTTGGGCGGACTATATAAAAAATATCATTCAATGCGACTTTTGGGCAAACCAGATACCGCTTCCCCATCAATTCGCTTAAGACGTGAAAAAGAGACAGTTCTGTCGTGGCGAGGAAAGGCTCGCGCAAGCGATAAGGCAATCGTTGTAATTCCGCTTTGGTCTCTGACATAACGTCCGCCTGTGAGTTAATGGAGCAGTTTTTGCAGGAAAATCATCTCGTCGTCCGCGCTGTTGATTGCGCCGTCTAGCCACGCGGCGCGAAGTTGGGACAGGATTTCTTTGTATCGCGGTCCGGGCGGGACACCGCGCGCTTTCAAGTCGTCGCCCGTGATGTTTGGTTTTATATACTGCCATTTTACTAAGAATTCTTTCAAAGCAGGTTCTTCTGTGACCAGCCAAAATGCGTAAATGGACGGCAGGGAAAACTTTTCAAGATGAAACGTCCACGCGCTGGGGCTGGAGTCTTTGAGCGCGGGAACGTCTTTTTTCAACTGGGCGGCGGAAAACGAATCGGCGGTCAGCGCAAGCGGAAAGTCGAATCGTTTGGATGCGGCGCGAATCACATCCTTCGAGGAATCCATGAACCAAAGCAAATAGCCAAACAGGACGCGATCCACCGCGACGCCAAATTCGGCGG
>JAQTWR010000082.1 GCA_028689195.1 Anaerolineales bacterium
CGAGTTTCCCGTCCGCCCCCGCGATGAACTTCACCGGCAGGGTTAGGAAGCGGTATTTTGCGCCTTCATCCTTCGCCATTTTGCGGTCTTTCTTTCCGCCCGGCATTTCTTTTTCGGTGCGGCGATATAAACAGGTGACTTCCTCCGAGCCGAGTCTCAGCGCGGTGCGCAGGCAGTCAGACGCGGTATCGCCGCCGCCGACCACCACCACGCGCTTGCCCACGACCAGCGGCTCGCGCATACTCTCAGGGAGCAGTTCCGGCTGCACATTCCCCCGAATCAAAAAGTCGGTGGCTTGATAAACCCCGGGCAGGTCTGTGCCGGGGGTGTCTTCCATGGGCGCGTCTATTTCAGAGCCGGTGCCGATGAATACAGCCTCGAAACCTTCCGCGAATAAGTCGTCAATGGTTTTGTCTTTTCCGATGTAAGTGTTGGGGACGAACTCTACGCCGGCGCGCTCGAACTCTTCCCATTTTTCCTGCCAAACGTCTTTGTCTAATTTGAAGTTGGGAATGCCGTAAACGAGCAATCCGCCGGGCGCGGGTTTGGATTCAAAGATGGTGACGCTATATCCCTTTTGTATGAGTAAGTCGGCGCAGCCTAAGCCGGCAGGTCCCGCGCCAATGATGGCGATTTTCCGATTGATGGGCGTTCCGACGGGGATGGCGTGTCCTTGCGCGCGGCGCTCGTAATCTACTGTAAAGGCTTCAAGCTCGCCGCACAAAACGGGCTGGTTATGTTTGTTCAAAACGCACGAACCCTGACACAATGCCTCGTGCGGGCAGACGCGCCCGCAGACTTCGGGGAGCGAGCTGGTTTTGTGATAAATGCCCGCGGCTTCTACGAAACGTCCTTGCTCGATCAACCACATCGCGGAGGGAATGTCGTTGGATGTGGGGCAAGCCACCATGCACGGCGCGGGGTCGGGGCAATGGATGCAACGCGCGGCTTCGACCATCGCGCGCTCTGGTTCAAATTCAATAACAACGGCTCCAAAGTCGCAGGTGCGCGTCTCTGGGGGGCGTAGATCAAGATCAAAGAATTGACTATTGACGCGCTGTTTGCGGTCAATCGCCAAAAATTCACTGGGAACAGCCTGCATAATGCCTCCGATTAAGAGAATGGTCTCTACTTCTAATATCCGTATGATGATACCTAAACTATCAACGCTGACACAGACGTAAATGTCACGAAAGCGGACGACAATCGTCTTAATTTTCTGTTAATGGTGTGGAACGCCGTATTACTCCATCCCTTTTTCGCGCCGCATTTTTTTGATTGCGCCGCGATTTTTCTTCGCCGTCAGGCGCTTTTCTTTAGACGTTCTCGTCGGCTTTGTTTCGCGGCGCGCCTTCGGTTTTTCGCGGGCTTTTTGGATCAATTCGTAAAAGCGATTTAGCGCGTCGGCGCGATTCTTCTCCTGCGTGCGGAATCTGCCCGCCGTAAGAATCAACACCCCGTTTTCGCTGACGCGCCTGCCCGCGAGTTTAATCAGGCGCGCTTTCGCTTCCACGCCAAGCGACGGCGAGTTCGCCGCGTCAAAGCGCAGTTGAACCGCCGTCGCTACCTTATTTACATTCTGTCCGCCGGGTCCGCTTGCGCGGATATATTCAAGCGTGATTTCTTTGTCAAGATTTTTCATTTGCCCTCACCCTAACCCTCTCCTCGAAGGGAGAGGGAATTAACTCCCTTCTCCCAAGGGGAGAAGGGCTGGGGATGAGGGAGATTACGCAGCGCCCGCCAAACATCTTTTCGCCAGCGTCGCCGCCACGTCCATGCGATATTCCGCCGAAGCCCATTCGTCGTTTGCTTCGTGGTAGGCGTTGCGCGCGGCGGCGTCCAAGCCATCGGCTTCGGTTCCGTCCATTGCCAGCAGCGGAGTTTTTCCATAGCCGCCCAGAGCCAGGCGCGCGCGTCCCGAATTCCACTGCGCCAGCGCAACGCAAACAAGCGGCGTATCAGACGGCGTTTTGGAAACATATTCAAACGCAAATTTTGCGTTGAGCGGAATTGCGATCTGCGTAATCAATCCGCGCGGATGCGTCAACAAAAATTCGCCCACACTGAAAACTGATGACTGCTCGCTGACAACTGTAATCTTTGCGTCCATCGCCAGCAACGCCGTCGCAAAAGTTGACCTTCCATCCGCCGCGACTAAAGTTCCCGCGATAGTTGCCATGTTGCGGATATTGATCGGCGCTTCAAGTTTGATCGCGGCTTTCAACGCTTCGGGGCAATCCGCGCTTTCGAGGAATCCTTGAAGCGTAAGCGTCGCGCCGAGTTCGAGGTCGTTTCCTTTGCGCGCGATCGAATCCAAATTCAGGGACTGCAAATCCACCGCTTCAACAGAATCAATATTGGCGTGAGAAAGCAGCGTCCCGCCGCCAAGCGGTTGCGTATTCGGGCGGGAAAGCAATTCGAGGGCTTCATCCAATGTTTGCGGACGGTGATAGGCTGTAATCATAGTTGAGTCTCCATGAAATATTAATCGGGGTAAACCTTCCAACCCAATTCATTTAGTTTTGAAAAATCCAATTGCTCTTTGGGAACGTCAATGTGCATGGCGTTGGCTTCTGCGAGCAGTTCGTTTGTTTCCATATCGTAAATGCCCGCCCACGCTTCGGCGAGATTGCGCTTGCTCTTGCCCGCCTTGCCGACGACCTTCAATTTTTTGCCGACAGGCACATTCTTGCGATATTTCACTTCGAGTTTTCCCGTGAACATAAACCGCGGATTTTCCATGTCGCTGCCCATTTGCGCGCGCCCCGAAATTTCATCCAGCAGCGCCGCGACGATGCCGCCGTGCAGCACGCCCGGATACCCTTGAAAATGATCGGGCGCAATGTATTCGGTTTCGATAACGCCCGGCTCGACTTCGTAAATATGCAAATGCAAGCCGACGGGATTTTCCAACCCGCAGATGAAACAATGCCGTGAATTTGGTTGTTTGATTTTTGACATGCGCGGATTATACTCGGTGATATGAAAAAGATTTTCATTACCCGCGCGATTCCCGAATTTGGTTTGTCTCTCGTCCGCGAGAGTTTTCCCCGTCTCGATATTTGGGATGGCGAACTGCCGCCCTCGCGCGAAGAACTTGTCCAACGCGCGCGCGGCGCAGACGGTTTGCTGTGTTTGCTCACCGATAAAATTGACGGCGACGTGATGGACGCAATCGGTTCGCAACTCAAAGTGATTAGCAGCATGTCGGTGGGCGTGGATCATATTGACGTCGCCGCCGCAACCGCGCGCGGAATTCCCGTGGGCAATACGCCCGGCGTTCTTACCGACGCGACCGCCGACCAAGCCTTCGCGTTGATGTTATCTGCCGCGCGCCGTATTGTCGAAGCGGATCGTTTTTTGAAAGCGGGGAAGTGGGTGACGTGGAGTCCGAGTCTTTTGCTCGGCGCGGATTTTGCAGGTTCAACTTTGGGCATTGTTGGGTTTGGGCGCATTGGTCAAGCCATCGCCAAACGCGCGCAGGGATTTGATCTGCGCGTAATCTATCACAGCCCAAACGCGCAGCCCGCGTATAACGCGCATCCCGTTGACCTCGATACTTTGCTGCGCGAATCGGATTTTGTCTCGATCAATGTTCCGCTTACGGCGCAAACCAAACATCTGGTTAACGCGAAATTTTTAGCGAAGATGAAACCCGGCGCGGTCTTGGTCAATACCGCGCGCGGCGGGGTTCTCGATCAAAAGGCTTTGTACGCCGCGCTCAAGTCCAATAAAATTTTTGCCGCCGCATTGGACGTTACCGACCCCGAACCTTTGCCGCTCGATTGTCCGCTGCTGGAATTGGAGAACTGCATCATCGTTCCGCATTTGGGCAGCGCCAGCAAAAAAACGCGCGAGATGATGGCTCTGCTCGCCGCGCAGAATTTAATCGCAGGCTTGAAAGGCGAGCGTTTGCCGAACTGCGTCAACTCGCAAGCGATTTATGACGAAAAGTTATAGAAAAGCAGTAAAAAATAACTTTAAGTTATAAAACACTTGACTTTAACAACCAAAAGGTATAAAATAAGCCAATGAAAAGCGTAATCGGTATCGAAAGCCCAGACCGTTTGGATGATATTGATATGTATATCATCAACGCCATGCGCGCGGACGGACGCGAGGCATTTGCGAAAATCGCCGAAGCCCTCAAAGTTTCGCCGGGGATGATTCGCCAGCGTTACAACCGTCTTGTGAAGTTGGGTTATCTTAAAGTGGTCGCTGTCACCAATCCGTTGATGATGGGCAAGCGCACGATGGCGATGATCGGCATCCGCACCGACGGGCGCAAAATGCTTGAGGTTGCCGATAAACTGATCAAGTTCGACGAGGTCGTTTATATCGTCGTGGTCAGCGGCAGGTACGATATTATGATCGAAGTCTTTTGCAGCGACCATGAAGATTTGCTCGCATTTATGACCGAAAAACTTTCCAAAGTAGACGGCGTGCGCGAGACGGAATCTTTTATGCACTTGAAGATTGTGAAAGAGATTTATTTCTAGTTGATTAACGTATTCAAAGGTCTCCAGACTTTTGAATACGAAATACTTTGTCTGCGTTCCAAAAATGAGAAGCCGCAGAGCCAAAAAAAGGAAAAAATGAAAACGCTCGTTCGTAAGTTTAAGTTTGTGGGGGATACGTTTGTGAAGGCGTATTTAATGTCTCTTATGATTGTTATCAACCCGGGGAGTGTGGAAGATCCGCGCGAACGTTATTAAAACGCGACATAAATGTCGCGCTGCGAAAAGTTAATCTAACCCTCTTGGGTTATAAAACTTATGGAGAATAAAATATTATGAAAGTTCTATTGGTCGGAGTGGGCGGAGTTGGCGAGGCAATTGCCGCTATTGCAAAGCCGCGCGCGTGGATGGAACAAATGGTTCTCGCGGATTACAACGTCAAACGCGCCGAAGAGGTGCAGAAGAAAATGGGCGACGCGAAACGCTTCCCCGTCGAGTTCATTGACGCGGGCAATCAGCAAAGCATCGAAGACCTTGCGAAGAAATATCAGGTTGATTTGATTATGAATTCGGTTGACCCGATTTTCAATAAACAAATTTTCGACGCGGCGTACAACGTCGGCGCAAAGTACATGGATATGGCGATGACGCTTTCCGAGCCGCATCCCAGCGATCCGTTCAACAAACCCGGCGTGAAACTTGGCGATTATCAATTCGATAAATCCAAAGATTGGGAAGCGAAGAATCTGCTCGCGTTGGTGGGCTTCGGCGTGGAGCCGGGCATGGCGGACGTGTTCGCGCGTTACGCGCAGGATCATCTCTTTGACGAGATTGACGAAGTGGGAATCCGCGACGGGGCGAACATCACGATTGAAGGTTATGATTTCGCGCCGAACTTTTCAATCTGGACGACGATTGAAGAATGTTTGAATCCGCCCGTGATTTGGCAGGACGGCAAGTGGTTCACCACCGCGCCGTTCTCTGAACCCGAAGTTTTTGACTTTCCCGAAATCGGTCCTGTCGAGGTTGTGAACGTGGAACATGAAGAAGTGTTGCTCGTGCCGCGCTGGGTGAAGACAAAACGCGCCACATTCAAGTACGGTCTCGGCGATGAATTTATCGGCGTGTTGAAAACTTTGCACATGCTTGGTTTGGATAACAAAGAGAAGATCAATGTCAAGGGCGTGCAGGTTGCGCCGCGCGATGTGGTCGCCGCGTGTTTGCCAGACCCCGCTCATTTGGGCAATAATATGAAGGGCAAGACCTGCGCGGGAACTTACGTCAAAGGTACGAAAGACGGAAAAAAGCGCGAGGTGTATTTACATCAAGTGGCGGATAATGAAGCGTGCATGAAAGCGTGGGGATGTCAGGCTGTCGTCGCGCAGACCGCGTTCAGCGCCGTGATTGCGATGGATTTGGTCGAGCATGGTCAATGGACGGGCGCGGGCGTGTTGGGTCCAGAAGCCTTCGAGCCAACCGTCTTCATGGAAAAAATGGCGGATTATGGTTTCCCGTATGGAATGAAGGAAATGGGTGGTTAGTGGTTGGTAATTAGTGATTAGGAACTCCCGAAGGTTTTGCGCCTTCGGGAGTTTTTGTTGTTTTTCCGCAATGCAACTCTTCTTTATGTGAAAAGCGGTTCCATTTTGAGTCGCTCGGTCATCTCTTTCATTTGCTCGTCTGTTGGGCGGGTTGTGAAACGATGTGCGGCTTCGAGCGTGCGCGGCAGGATGTTAATATCGCCTGCGGTGTTGAGGAAGACTTGCGGATTTCCAAAAATCCAGTGCAAGGCAAGGTCAATATCGGCTTGATTTTCAAGCGGACGATACCACGTCGTCCGATTCTGTTGAACGTCATTCCATGGCGAGCGCGTTATGCCTTTGATGGTTTGCGCGGCGATGTTGCGTTCTTTACAGACAGCCAATACCTTGTTGAAATTTTCCGCGTAGCGCGGGTTTTGCATCATCACATAATTGTAGGGCAAAAGCACGGCGTCGAAATCAAATTGCGCGAGGGAGCGTAAATGGAATTCAGGCACGGGTACGCCATGACCCGTAACGCCGATGAATCGCGCCAGCCCTTCGTCGCGCGCTTGAACTACCGCCTCGATCACGCCGCCCGCGCCAAACGCGGTCGTCCAATCGGGTTCTTCGTGCAGCGCATGGATTTGGATCATATCCACTTGCGCGATATGCAGCAGATCCAGCGAGCGGCGGATTTGATCGTACGCGGCTTGTTTCGCGCGTTGATCGGTTTTTGTGGCGAGGAAAAACGGTTTGCCGTGCCGCCGAATCCAATCGCCGAGCAATTGTTCGGATTTCCCATAACTTGCGGCGGTATCCACATGGTTGATTCCGTTTTGCAGAATCAGATCCATTGTGGCGTCTACGTCTTTTTGCGGCGTTTCCCAGAATGCCGCCGCGCCGAAGATGGCGCGCGTGCTTTCGTGACCTGTGCGTCCAAAAGGAAGGGTGGGGATCATGTCGTTCTCTCCGTTGCCAAATATAGTTCTTCGACTTTTTTTCTTGCCCAGGGGGTTCTTCTTAAAAACTTCAAACTGGATTTGATGCTGGGGTCGTTGCGAAAACATTGGATGGGGATGCGCGCGCCGAGTTTGTCCCAGCCGTATTGTTCTACGAGGCGGGTGAGAATCATTTCAAGCGTGACGCCGTGCAAGGGGTCTTTGGTGTGTGAGTTTGTCATAATAGGGTTTGGATTGTTCGTAGTTTTGTCTCAATATGGCGGTTCAGCGGGACCTTCATAACCGCACATTCCCATTCGTGGGGAATTGAACAGCAGAACAGGTTCACCGTATTCAGTGTGCGGATGTTCTTCGGCGTGCTCTTCGCACAAGAATGGATTGTCGTCCATATCCCCTTCGATGAGACATTTCATGCAAAGATAAACCGCAGGCTTGCCGCATACCTGACAGGCTCTTTCAGGCATATTGTTGCGGGACATCAACGCGATGGGGTGTTTCATTGTAGCCTTCCCTTTTCGTGAGCCGACAACATGAATCTCGGTCTCGGAGGTTGTTCCAAAATCGTAAAGATGAATCATGTCAGATTCTCTGGCGAAGATGTCGTCTGCTTTGCGCGCCTTGCCGACTTCATGTCCGCCCCAACTGCCGACAGTAAATTGACTTAAATGTCCGCAACATTCCAGCCAAATGGCGCGCAGGTAAGCGTCCAGTTTTTCAAGCGTGGCTGCCCCGCGCATTTCAAGATCAAGCCAGAAATCTTTTACGTAGGCGTCCTGCACGCGGATATGCCATAATGTTTCTTCGGGCTGATGTCCTGCTTCGGCAATTTGAATTACCTCTGCGCGCTTCTCGCATTTTTCAAGATGACGGGGCATTCCGTTTTTAGCGGTTTCCTCCCCGCAGTATTGGCATTTTCCGCGTGATTGTGGTTTTCGTGCCATGTTCTCTCCTATTTTCCAAAACTCTCCGCCAACAGACTCTCGAACAACCCCTCCACCTGCCGCGCGGACTCGCGAGGCTCAAACGCCGAGATCCTCCCCCGTAGGGACTCGATGTCTCGATAAACTCGACACGACGCCCGCAAACTTTTCTTGCAGGTCGCTAGCCATCTTTCCACTCCAGCAAATCAAAAGCGTTTTCATATTTCTGAAATTTCGGTCGGGGTTTTACTTCACTCTTGTTCGTATTGGTAAATACAATTCTTAGTTTGCCTTTGTTTTCACCTGATTTCACATGATTGGCTTCTTTTACCACCTCAAGTGACGGAACGATCCAGTAGGTGTTTGCTTGTTCTGAATAAAAAATGTAGTAGAAGTTTTCTCGCGGCTGGCGAATTGTCATTGCAGAAAAGGTGCCTGGATGCTTGGCATTCTCTGACCTTGCCTTAATTTGAATATCCAAATATCTTAGTTTTCTATTTTTCTCTTGACGAATAATGCAATCAATCTGCTGGTCATCTACAAGAGTCATGTACACATCATGCCCACGCCGTAATAACTCAGCAACGGCAATGTATTCCTGTCTTTTTCCAAATGAAGCAGATGAACGATACGCCATAATAGTTACTATCCTCCAAAATTCTCACTCAACAATGACTTAAACAACCTCTCCCGCCTCGGGGATTTGAGTTGCTTCTATTATACGTTCAAATTTTGAAGATTGGAAAATATCCGCAAAAACAAGAATCAATCTCCCCTTGGGAAAGGCGCGGCGCGGGTTGTGTAGGAAAATATCGAAGGGCGCAAAATATTTGTTGGTTTCGGAAATCTTCGGTTGTGTTAAGTCCCGCGCAGTTGATATAATCTAAAAATAAACTCATTACAAACGGAGGAACTCATGCCCTACGGTTATAACGGCAAGGTCTTGCACGTGGATTTGTCAAAAGGTTCGTTGACGGTGGAAGAGCCGAACGAGGCTTTTTACCGCAAGTATCTGGGCGGCTCGGCGATGGGGACGTATTATGTTTTGCGCGATATGCCCAAAGGCGCGGATGCGCTCAGCCCCGAAAATGTGCTGACGCTGTTCGCGGGCGTGGCAACCGGCGCGCCGATTAGCGGTCAGAGCCGTTTGAATGCGAACGCGAAGTCGCCGATCAGCGGCGGGATTGGCGATTCGCAAAGCGGCGGATTTTTCCCCGCCGAGTTGAAGTTCGCGGGCTTTGACGGTATTGTGATTAAGGGGAAATCTGCGAAATCCGTTTATCTTTCCATTGTTGATGGCAAACCCGAACTGCGCGACGCGGCGCATTTGATGGGCAAACTTAGCGGCGAAGTGGATGATATTCTGCACGCGGAAGTTGACAAGAAAGCCGAGATTTTGCAGCACGGCATCGGCGCGGAAAACGGCGTGTTGTTCTCGTCGCTGGTCAGCATGTCTAATCGTCACAACGG
>JAQTWR010000083.1 GCA_028689195.1 Anaerolineales bacterium
GGTGGAGTTTTCCACGTCGCCGCCAATGGATATTTGCTTGGCGGTTATCGCTTTTACAATTAGGGCAATATCGTCTTTAGACGCGGCATTTCCCGAAAGTTTTTGCACTGCGATTTGCAAAGCATCATTATCCATAGCGCACCTTTTTTGTATGGCGTTACTTTTACCTATCTGCCTGTTTCCTTATTTACTCGTTGACTTATATCCCAAGCCAATCGCTCGCCATCTTTGCCAAGCCCGCCGCCGCGCCTTGACGCGCGGTGCATTGCGGCAGCGATTCTAAAAACATCCTGCCGTATTGTTTGGTCAGCACGCGCCTGTCTAAAATGACCACAATACCGCGATCCGAAGCGGAGCGGATGAGCCGCCCAAATCCCTGGCGGAATTTCAAAATGGATTCGGGTAGATAATATTCGTTGAATGAGTCTTCGTAAAGTTCAGAGCGCGCGGCAATGATCGGGTCGCTTGGCACGCCGAAAGGCAATTTGGTGATGACCACCACCGAGAGCGAATCGCCTTGCACGTCCACGCCTTCCCAGAAGGAACGCGTCCCAAGCAATACGGCGCGGTCGGTGGATTTGAAAGATTCCAGCAGCGCGTTCGGCGAAGCGCCTTCGCCTTGTTCAAACACAAAAATATCCTCGCGCGCCAGCGGACCTGTGATGGCTTGCGCGGTTTTCTTCAACGCGGCGTAGGATGTGAACAACACCAACATCCGTCCGCCGGTGGCTTTGGCTGTGGCGATAATGGCGCGGTCGAGCGCCTGCTGATAGCCTTGCGCGTTGGGTTCGGGCATATCGTTTGCCACATACAGCAGCGCGCTGGATTCATAATCAAAGGGAGAGCCGAGCGCGAGCGTATCCACTTCGTTGGCGTTGAGCGTGTTGCGGAGATATTGAAATTCGCCGTGCGTGGTCAGCGTCGCAGAAGCCATCACCACGCAGGTCTTTTCGTTCCATAAATGTTTTTCCACCAGCGGACCCACGCGCAGCGGCGCGGCGTTGAGCGATAATCTCTCGCCGCGCGGATTGACCTCGATCCAGTAAATTAATTCGTTGGACGGTTTGCTCATCATGCCCGAAGCGGCGGTTTCAGATTCGTTCATGCGGCGCATCAAACTGCTGAGATTGCCCATCACATCTTCAAGATTGTCGTGACCTTCGGCGTATAAATCTGCCAGCGCTTTGTAAATTTCTTCGAGCGTTTTCAAAAGCAGCGACATGGTTTCGCTGAGTTGACTCCACATAATTTCGACGTCGTCCCAGCCTTGCAGCGCGCGCGTCGCGTTGACCACGCGCAACTGCCACGAATAATTGCTGACGGGCTGCCCCTGTCGTTGAATGGCGATGAAGTCGCTGAGGATATGAAAAAATTCTTTGGTGATTTGTTCAAGCCGAAACGCCTGATCGGTTGCGCGTTTGGCTTTTTGTTGCAGCAATCCAAAATCGGAGGGGCGCAGCGTTTCATGCGTTTCGGTCAGCAGTCTGCCTATTGCGCCCGCCGAGCCGCCGCCCAATTCTTTGAGCATACGTTCCAAATCGGCTTGCGTCAGGCGGAAGGATAACGCGCTCGTTACCGCGTTTTCAACGTGATGCGCTTCGTCAATGACGACGTAATCGTATTCGGGCAAAACCTTTCCGTTTGTCGAAGCGTCTGAAAGCAGGAGCGCGTGATTGACAACCAGCAAATGCGAACTGAGCGCCGCTTGCTTTGCGCGGAAAAACGCGCAGGTTCCACCCATGCGCCCCAAGCAGGATTCGTTCGTGCAAGCGTCGTCTTCTGCGGAAAGCCTGCTCCACACTTCGCGTTCGGTGGGTCCCGTGAGGTTTAGTTCGTTTCTGTCGCCGCTGGCGTTATCCAATTGCCAGACGATGATTTTCGAAAGCACGCGCATTTCGTTTGCGTCCTTCGGTCCGTTCTTGCGCATGTATTCAAACTTGCGCGGACAAAGATAATTGCTGCGTCCTTTCAAAATTGCGGCGCGCACATCGAGATTCAATGCGGCTTGCAGGTCGGGAATATCTTTTTTGATTAATTGATCTTGAAGGTTGATGGTGTTTGTGGAGATGACCACGCGCGTATTATTTTGGACGGCGAATAGCGCGGCTGGAACGAGGTACGCGAACGATTTCCCCACGCCGGTTCCCGCCTCGACCAAAAGGTGATTCCCGTTGGATAGCGCTTTGCTCACCGCGCGGAGCATGTCCACTTGCTCGGGGCGATGTTCGTAAGATTCAAAATATTGCGAGAACGGACCGCCATGTTCCAACACCGCCGCGGCTTCTTCGGGGTCGAGCGCGGTCGGTTCTTCGTTTTTCTCGACGGGCGGAAAATTTCTTTTCGCCGAATCAAATTTCGGCTTGGGTTTCGCCGCGGCGGGGATTCGCTTGGCGGTAATCCCGTCTTTGGCGCGCAGTCGAATCGCTTGCTCGAAGACCCAACCCGCATCCCAATTTACAAAATTATTGAGTTCGACGATTTCTTCCAATATCTTGAGCGGAAGTTCGCGCGCCATTTCCAGCAACCGGACATAACAAGCCTGTGTGACGCGGGCGTCGTCCAGCGCGCGATGGGTGGCGGGTAGGGGGATGCTGAGTTGTTGCCCAAGCGAACCGAGATTGTAGCGGCTTGCGGTCGGCATCAAAACCGAAGCGAGTTCGTAGGTGTCAATCGTTTGTTGGTATGGAAACATTCCCGCCTTGCGCAAAAATCCAATATCGAATTTGACATTGTGACCGAGAATGGGAGAGTCGCCAACGAAGGCGGCGAGCTCGTGCGCGATGGCGCTTAATCGCGGCGCCTGGCGCACCATCGCGTTATCAATGCCGGTTAGCCCTGTAATGTAATCGGGGATGGCTTTGCCCGGATTGACGAGCGTGGAGAATTCGTCTTCTACGCGCCTGCCGTTGAATTTAACCGCCGCGACTTCGATGATTGCGTCGCGGTTTTCGTCGAGACCTGTAGTTTCAATGTCAATTGATACGATGGTTGTCATATTAGAACAAGTGTACCATGAAGTAGCGCGGCATTAATCTTGCGCCGATAAATCTATTTGCGCGGTCAAAAATATCCATCCAAACAAACGGAAGGTTTCGACGGCTGGAAAGATATGCCTGCTTACCCCGTCGGCGTCGCCGAAAAAACTTAATATAAGAGATGCGGATGCGTATAAAAACATCCAGGCGGCGAGCCATGCCCAACCGACGCTTTCGCCGCTTTTTTTGTTGAACGCAGCCGCGCAAAGTCCAATGAGGAGGATTGCGTCTATGGCGAATACCGCATTAGATTGCGGGTGAAATACTTTTCCGAATTCAAGGAGCGCGTTTCGATATTTGATTTCAGGGCTTTTGTAATAGGGCTGGGTAAAGTCGGATTGGAGGTAGGCTGTATTTTCCAGCAAGGTAGCGCCGACAAAACCCGGATGCGCGAGCAGAAATTTCAAATAAGAGGCGGCGGCGTGTTTTTGAAACCATGTTTTATATTCGGCGCTCGACGTATCACCCGGCATTCCGCGCTCTTTGAAGTATTCGACCCGCGCGGGGTGTGGAAAAATATAGGCGTTGAAAGCGTTGCCAAGCGGCGTTTGCTGCCTTACGCTTTGACGCGACGCCGCCGAGCCAAGCAAAAAGAAACCTATCAGCAGAATGGCGAGCGCGGCGAATATTTTGTTCCGCCGAATTCTTTTGACGAATATCAGCGGGGAGAAAACAATCAACGTTATGGCGATTGCGGATAGATGCGCGTCGCGGATGAAAATCCATAACGTAAAAACCGCCAGCCAAGCCGCAATCAGCAGCGATGTTTGAGCGGGGCGGTTTTCATCTTCCCTGCCGAGCAAGCGGAATATGATCTCTGTCAGCAGCGCCAGCGCCAGCGCGAACATGGAGAAAGAAATGGTTTCCGAACTGAGAACGCTGTCCCATTCCGCGATTTGCGGCGTGAAGCCGAAAAGGAGAATCAAAGCCGCCGCGAGTGTTTTGAAAAGCGGGCGCCTGAGTCTGCGGGCGACGCTCCACGCTAACGCGCACCAGCCAATGAGCGCAAGGATGTTTTGAAAGACGACGATTTTCGTGAAGCAGGGCTGTATTTCTCTAAAAATTTCTTTTTTGAGCGCGGGCGCGCTAAAGGGAGCGTCTACGCATTTTGAATCGGGGATAAGTTTGTAGAGCAGGTTTGTCGTAAATAGCCTTTCTCCTGTAAAGGCTTGCCATGAAAATAAAGGCGCGGCGGACGAACCGACATACGACGGCGTATCGGGCATTGCAATCGAGAGGCGCAGATCCCCGTAGAGCGTTGCGCGAGTCCATGCGCCCGCAATGAGTATGAAAAGAATTATTAAGTTTGTCCATCTGTGTTGTGAAGATGACATCCAAATAATTCCCTTTTAATCTTTTTGGAATAGCGCGGTTATCTTCTCTATTTGACTTGTCGAAAGCGCGCGATTCTTTGCGCCCTGCCGCAGGAATTCTTTGAGTTGTTTTAGCTTCATCGCGGCGATGGACGAGTCGCCGACTTCTAATTCCACGCTGTCGTTGGTAAAGATTAGAATCGGCTTGATTTCAGGGATGTCCGCTTCGTCCATGTTTTTGGCAAGGAATTTTCTTAGGGCTTGGGTTTCGCCTTCCGCGTCAATCTCAGGACGTCCCAAACTTTCCTGCCCGAAGATTCGCATATAGCCCTGCATGAATCCGCCGCCGCTCAACCGCCAGCGATTTTTTGCGAAAGCGATTTTTCCGCCTTGATGATAGGGCAGCAAGACCCACACGCCCGAAGGTCCCACCAATAAATGCGAAATGGGCGAAGCGTAGTGGTACAGGTTGAATTCGCTGTGCAAGCCTTTAAGCCCCGCGTCAATTTTTTCATCGGGGCGCGGAGAACGTCCCCAACGGCTGCCCATGTACATGCCGATTTGAGTCATAATAAATCCGACTACAAGGCAGGCGACCGAATATATAAACAGTTCGGGCTTTTTGAATGAGATGTACATGCCTGCGCCAAGAACGATCAGCGCGGCAAGACTTGTCCATTGTCCAATTTTTCCATTGCGTTCGATTAGTTTTTCGTTTTTGATGATCTTCATTATTTTATGCTTTCATTGATTGCAGATTTAATGGCGTCCAGCGCTTTCGCGTCTACGGCTTCTTTCGCCACGCGCACGGCGTTTTTCATTGCAAACGCATCCGAACGCCCGTGACCGATGAACACAAGTCCGTTCACGCCGAGCAGGGGAGCGGCGCCTTGTTCGCTGGGGTCGAGCAGTCTTTTGATTGCGCCCAGCGCGGGCTTGACCAGCAAGCCGCCGATCTTTGTCAACAAACTTCCATTCTTGATGATTTCGCGGATTTTATCGGTGATCAACTTCGCCACCGCTTCGGATGATTTCAGCATCACGTTGCCTGTGAATCCATCAGTCACCGCCACATCCACTGCGCCGCCGATGACTTCCTTGCCTTCCACGTTTCCAAAATAATTCAACTTCGCGGCTTTGAGCAGCGGCGTTGTGGCTTTGACCAATTCGTTGCCTTTGCCTTCCTCTTCGCCGTTCGAGAGCAGCCCAACTTTTGGATTTTTCACGCCGCGTACTTTTTCGGCATAGACGCTGCCCATGATGGCGAACTGCAAAAGATTTTCGGGTTTGCAATCGGGGTTTGCGCCAATATCCAACACGACGCAAAAACCCGTCGCGGTGGGGAAGATGGGCGCAAGCGCGGGGCGATCTACGCCGCGAATACGTCCCAGCCTGAATAGCGCGGAGACCATTCCCGCGCCGGTATTGCCCGCCGTTACGAACGCATCTGCTTCGCCGTTCTTTATCAGATCCATGCCGACCGCCATTGAATTCTTCGCGTCTTTGCTGCGCGCTTTCAGGACAAGCCCTTCGCCCTTGTCGTTCATGGTTAAAACTTCAGGCGCGTGGACAATCCGAATGGAAAGGTCTTTTGCGTTTTGAGAATCCAATACGGGTTTGATGAGCGCTTCGTCGCCGACGAGAATAATTTCCACGCCATATTCGCGCGCGGCGGCTACTGCGCCTTCTACGTCAGGTCTTGGAAACTCGTCGCTTCCCATTGCGTCTACAACGATTCGAGCCATAAACATCTCCTATAAAAATTTGCTTGACAAGAAAAGCATCCCGATTATAATACGCCCTGCTCTCGCTCTGGTGCTGGAATTGGCAGACAGGCATGCTTGAGGTGCATGTGCCGCGAGGCGTGGAGGTTCAAGTCCTCTCCAGAGCACAAGCAATGAAAATCCCCGAATTCGTTCGGGGATTTTTGATTCAGGCAACGCGAACACGCGCTACGGAATGATCAAACTGCAACAAGTGACCGCGCCTTCGGCTTTCGCCAGTTCGTCCACGTTGACGGGGTGGATTGCGTAACCGTATTTTTCTATTTTGGCGCGGGTTTTGGGAAAGTTTGCGGGGTAGATAATCTTTCCGTTGAGCGGTAAACAATTCGCGGCAAAGGGTTCTTCCGCGTCCACTTCAATCCAGGTGAACTTTTTGAAGCGAGAGGTTTCTACCCAGTCGGGATTAATCAAAACGGTTTGCTCGTCCACTTTGGTGATGGCGGTTTTCAAATGCAGGCAGCCGCGCAATTCTACGCCGATGACTTCGTAGCCGTAATTATCCAGCGTATTTTGAAGTTGATCGAGCGCGGCTTGGTTGCTGCGCGTGGACATGCCGACATAGATATTTTTGCCGAGTACAAGAACGTCGCCGCCGTCTATGGTTGCGGGCGCCGCAACGTGGACAAGCGGTTTGTATGGCGCGAGGACTTGAATGATCGAATCAATTTCGGGTTTGCGCGAATCGGCGCCCGGGCGGGTGATGACCGCGACTTCGCCCAAAATAAAAGCGGCGTCTTCGACGAAGACGGAATCGGGCAGGTTGGGTTCTTCGTCCAATTCGATAATCTGGCAGCCGTTTTTTGCAAGCGCGGTAACGTATTCCTGATGCTGCGCGCGCGCGACTTCAAGATTGATGGGCGCGCGTTCGATGTGCGTGATTTCGCACTCGTTGAAGCGCGGGCTGATTTTGCGCGTGACGGCGACTGTCATTCTAATTGCCGCTGTCGGTGCGGTAACGGTCTATCAGCGCTTTGGTGCGCGGGTCTTTGGGATTGGAGAAAAGGTCTTCCGGTTTTGCGTCTTCGATCAATTCGCCGTCGCCCATGACGATGACGCGGTCGGCGACTTCTTTTGCGAAGCCCATTTCATGCGTGACGACGATCATGGTCATGCCTTCGTACGCGACTTTTTTCATTACGTTCAATACTTCGCCGATGAGTTCGGGGTCGAGCGCGGAGGTTGGCTCGTCGAAGAGCATGACCTTTGGTTCCATGGTCAATGCGCGGGCGATGGCGACGCGCTGTTTTTGTCCGCCGGAGAGTCGCATGGGGTATTCGTCTTTCTTGACGATTAATCCGACGCTTTCGAGATTCTTTTCCGCGAGTTCGATGGCGATCTTGCGGTCCATGCCTTTGACGGTGACGGGACCTTCGATCACGTTTTCGAGTACGGTCATGTGCGGGAAGAGATTGAATTCCTGAAACACCATGCCCGTTTTTAGGCGCACGTCATGGATGAGTTGGCGGCGCTGTGCG
This sequence comes from Anaerolineales bacterium, assembly GCA_028689195.1. Taxonomy (GTDB): domain Bacteria; phylum Chloroflexota; class Anaerolineae; order Anaerolineales; family Villigracilaceae; genus Villigracilis. The sequence continues at coordinate 7,608 of JAQTWR010000083.1, forward strand.
CCTTTCATTTCTCCCGTAACTTTAACGCCCGCCACTTCGATGCTGCCGTGCGAAGGTTCTTCCAAAAAGTTGACGCAGCGCAGCAGGGTGCTTTTTCCAGATCCGCTGCGCCCGATGAGACAGACCACTTCCCGTTCCGGCACTTCGAGGCTGATGTTTTTGAGGACGTGCAGATGACCAAAATACTTGTCGAGATTGGAGATTTTCACAATGGGCGCCATGTTATCTGTCTCCTTTGGAAAGGCGTTTTTCGATGATGCTTTGGATGTAGGTGAGCGCCAGAGTCATTGTCCAATAGAAAATAGCCGCCATGATGAGCGCTTCGAGGTTGTGGAATTGCGCGCGCCCGACTTTTGTAGCGCGCCACATTAATTCATGCACGAAGCCGGTCGCGGAGACCAGCGCGGAATCTTTGGTCATGGCGATGAATTCGTTGCCGACGGGGGGGATGGCGAAGCGCAACGCCTGAGGAAGAACGACGCGCCGCATCGTTTGAGTAGGAGTCATGCCCAGCGCGATTGCCGCCTCGCGTTGTCCCTTGCCGACGGAGGCAAGCCCCGCGCGGAAAATCTCGGACATGTACGCGCCGTAGTTTAATCCAAGCGCCAATACGCCCGCCAAAGTTCCCGAAAGGATGATGCCTAATTGCGGTAGGGCTAGAAAGAAGAAGAAAATTTGCAGATAAAGGGGAGTTCCTCTGATGAGAGAAACGTAAAAAGTGCTAAGCGCGTAAATTGGCGGGAAGGTGGAAAGTCTGCCCAGCGCGGCAAGCAATGCGAGCGCCATTGCCAGAAAAATGGAAAGGATTGATATCTTAATCGTTTCGGTCAATCCGCCCGCGATGAAATCTATTTCTTTTAGGATGAAAGTTGTGTCTATGTGAATTGTCTTGAACGTCGTTGTTCCGATGGTGACGCTTTGCCCGCTGAATAGAAAGACCATAATTACGAGCAAAACCGCCCAGGAGATGGCTACGTTCGTTTTGAATTGCAGTTCCTTGCGTAATTGCGCGGCATATAACAGTTCGGCTTGCGATTTTGGAGCTTCCCCTTTATTGAATAGGTTCATACTCAATCTCCCATCATGTTGCAAGGCAAAAAAAATTAAGGGAAGCGGCGTTATGTTGCCGCTTCCCTTTTTTTATTTGATAGGCGTTATTTGGGCGCTTGCGTTAAGTCCATGCTGAACCATGTGTTGGAGAGCGCGGAAAGCGTTCCATCCGCGTGCATGGCTGCAAAGAGTTCGTCCACCTTCGCGCGCAAGGATGTGGAGTCGAGGGCGGCTGCCTTATCGAAGGCGGCGGCGAGGTCTTCGGAGTAAACGGCGCCTTCAAGTTTGACGACGGGCATTCCTGCGGCGATATTCGCGTCCACAACGGTCGCGGAAGTGACATAGCCCACGAAGTCCTTGCGTCCAGAAGCGATGGCTTGCGCGCATTCCTGGTCGGTTTCAAGGGTGGTAACGGTTACGTCGGCGGGGACTTGGGCGTAAATGGAGGTTTCGGGCAAGCCGAGCGCAGCCATGTCGTTGTTCAGCCATGATTCGTAGGTGGTGGCTGTGCCGGCGCATACGGTTTGACCGGAAAGACCGTCAAGCGAGGTGATGCCTGAATCTGCGGCGACCGCAACGACTGCGGGGGTGTAGTAATAAGGCAGACTGAAATCGAGGATTTTCTGGCGGTCAACAGTGACGGTCATCGAGCCGAC
>JAQTWR010000084.1 GCA_028689195.1 Anaerolineales bacterium
CGCCAAACGGGCATGGACTTGAATAAAGCCGTCATCGGGCAAATTGGACTCGGCGCGGCGGGACACGCCATCGGTCAGATGATGATGCGCCTGACGGGCAATCCCGTCTATGGCGCGGATTTAAGCGCCGACGCGCTCGACCGTTTTGAATCTGCCGGCGGGAAGAAATCGAACCTCAAAGAAATCATGGCAACCTGCGATATTGTCGTCGCAACCACCGGCGCGCCGAATCTCATCAAACCTGAGATGGTACGCAAAGGGCAGATTATTCTCGCGCTGTCGAATCCTAACGCGGAGATTGATCCCGAAGTGGCGATGGAGCGCGGCGCGGCGTTCGCCGCGGATGGGAAGTCGGTTAACAATGTTTTAGGTTTCCCCGGTATTTTTCGCGGCGCAGTAGACGCGAACGCCTCGCGCATCACCTATGAGATGCTGCTCGCCGCCGCGCAGGTCATCGCCGAAATGACCCCGCCCGGCGAATTGGTGCCAAGTCCGCTGGATAAAAAAGTGCATCACGCCGTCGCCCGCGTGGTGGCGCAGACTGCCATCAAACAGGGCGTCGCCCGCGCAGATTACGTCCCGTATGTGGACGAGTAGAAAATAGTGAACAGAGAATAGAGAGTAGTAAAAACCCGCTCAATTATGGAGCGGGTTTTTTTATAGACCTCTGCAAATGTCAAAATATGAACCACGAAGTCACAAAGACTCTACTTTGAGATTTGCCGTGATAAGCCATAACCCGTAGCGCGACATTAATGTCGCGCCACCACAGATAGCCCAAAATTAGAAATCATCACGGCAATTCCTAGAGAGCCAAAAACTTAGCGGCTTCGTGCCTTTGCGACTTTGTGGTTTTATAGCAGATAACGTATGCAAGAAGTCTGTTTACTTGTAAGCCTGTTCGCTATTCTCTAATGACCGTTCTTCAACGCTTCTTTCAACGTAAGACCCAGCCTCGTGATGCCTTCGCGGATCACGTCGGGCGACGAGAACGAGAAGTTGAGGCGCATCGTATTTTTCCCGCCGCCGTTTGGATGGAAGGCAGTGCCGGGTACGAAGGCTACTTTGCGGTCGAGCGCCACCTTCAACACCTCGGCTGCGTCAATGTGTTCGGGCAGTACGCCCCACAGGAACATGCCGCCATGCGGTCTGGTCCAGCGCACTTCTTCGGGGAACATTTCGTCCATCATTTCCAACATCACATCGCGGCGTTCTTTATATGTAGCGCGGATCACTTTGACATGCTCGTCTAAAAATCCGCCTTTAGCGACTTCGTGCGCCACGTATTGAATGAACGAGGACGTGTGCAAATCGGCGGCTTGTTTGGTCATCACCAATTTGCGGACGACCTGCGGCGGCGCGACGACCCACGCAAGGCGCAGCCCGGGCGCGAGCAGTTTCGAGAACGTGCTTAAATAAATGACGTTGCCCGTATATTCCTCGTTCTTTTCGTTGCGATAGCGGCTGTCTAACGTGGCAACCGAAGGAATATGTTCGCCCTCATAACGCAGTTGACCGTATGGATCGTCCTCGACAATCGGCACGCCGTACTGGTCAGCCAGCACAATCAAACGCTTGCGGCGTTCGAGGCTCAACGTAGAACCGGACGGGTTTTGGAAGTTTGGCAGAATATAAATAAATTTTGGACCGATGCGAAGCGCCTCTTCCAATTTATCCACAATCATGCCATGCTCGTCCGACGGCACGGAAATATACTGCGCGCCATACGCATTCCACGCTTGTAGCGCGCCCAAATAAGTCGGGGATTCCACGATGATGTAATCGCCGCGATTCAGAAACAACCTGCCGATGAAATCCAGCGCCTGCTGCGAACCGGACGTAATCATAATATTATCCGCCGCCACCTGCACGCTGAACCGCGCATTATGCCGCGCAATCATCTCGCGCAAGGGCAGGTATCCTTCCGTCGTGCTGTATTGCAGCGCCGACGCCCCCTGATTTTGCAGTACCTCGTTACAAGCGTTCTGAAATTCCTTCACGGGAAAAACGTCGGGCGCGGGCAGCCCTCCCGCAAAGGAAATAATATCGGGCTGTTCGGTCAATTTCAACAACTCGCGGATGATCGAACTCCCCATTTTTTGCGTGCGATGGGCGTAACGATATTCCCAGGGTGTCTGCATTCTTTCTCCTTAGTGATGAAATAAAAAAACCTGACAGGTACATGGGTACCCATCAGGCTCGCTGCTGATTGCAAAAACGCTTAAAAATCCATACTTCAGAATTCGCTTCATGCGCCCTTATCTTACCATTTTTATACGAGACCGTCACAGTCTTTTCCTCACCCCCATTTTATGACAAATTTCCTTCGATGATCTTCTGGACGGAAGTCCGCGTGTACTCGTCCAGCGGAAGAAGAAGAGCCGCGTCCAACCCGACCCAGAGATGTTCCTCCGCCTCGTCATTTAATTTAACGTCAAGCGAATCTGTCCTGCACAGGTAGTCGAAAAAGATGAAATGACGCTTCTTCCAAAACGCGGGGTCGTAAACAAACTCTTGAAAGTTGACGAATTTCAAGCCGTAAATATCCAGCCCCGTTTCTTCCTTCGCCTCGCGGATGGCGGCTTCTTCCAAGCGCTCGCCCAATTCCACATGCCCGCCGGGGACGACCAGTTTGTTTGGAAATTTATGGCTCTTCAGCAGCAGCATCTCGCCTGCCGCGTTGAAAATAAAAACGCCCACAGTCGGTTCGGGAAAAATTTGATCTGGCATGGTTTTATCCTTTCTTATTGTCATTGCGAGGAGGACGTTCTTCCCGATGAAGCAATCTCATAATTGAGTTGTGGATTGCTTCGGGCATAGAACAAGAGCGCCCTCGCAATGACGTTATCTACCCAAATAGCGCAATCACCATCACGCCCGCGAAAACGATTGCCGCGCCCATCATCCGCAAGCCGCCCATCCGCTCGTTGAGAAACCGCCAGCCGAGAAACGCGCCGATGACCGCGCTCACTTCGCGGATGGCGCCGGAATAACTCAACGGCGCAAAGGTATAAGCGAACAGGGCGAGCATATACGCCACGAGTCCCAGCGCGCCGCCGAGCAGGAGGTATCCGCGCTTCTTGTTCCATACTTCCGCGAAATGTTTCCATCCATATTTGCGCGTGATGTAGGGCGTGGTTATCGTGGGAATCATTACGAACATGGATAATCCGTACTGCAGCGCGCCGCCGTGTTTGACGGCGAAACCGTCTACGAAGGTGTAAACCGAGATGATAAACGCGACGGATAGCGCGATGAGGATTCCTTTGAGATGCGGCTTCTCTTCGTGGTTGTTGAGCAGCGTCGTCGCGCCGATGGAAACAATCCCAAGCGTAATCATCGCCAACCCCGCATATCCGCCTGCGGTTAGCCGCTCGCGTAGAAATATCGCAGACCACAACACCAGCAGCGCGGGAGCCGCCCCGCGCGCAATGGGATAGACGAGCGAGAAATCATGGTCGCTGTACGCGATGCACAACAAAATGAAATAGACCGCTTCCAGCGCCATGCTGATCACCGCGAAGCCCAGCATCTCTTTGGACGGAAGACCGACAAAGAGGAGAAATCCCAAAGCGAAGAGTCCGCTTAAGATAACCTGCCATCCCATCGCGAGATATTTTTCATCCGCGCTTTTGAGCAGGAAGTTCCACAGCGCGTGCATGGACGCGGAAATAAACAGAAGGACGAGGGCGAGAATAGGCATTTATTGTTTGTTGTAACAATACTTAAGTTGAGACGCGCTCAGGCTTTTCATAAAACGCGGCGGGCAGACGTAATAATATTCCAGCCAGGGGGTCAGGTCGGTGAGCGCGGGAATTTCTTTTTCGGCGTAGAGGACTTTCTTTTGATCCGTCCGCAACCGCCCCATGATCTCTTCAGGGTTCATCGCTTCGGCGGCTAAAGGAGAAAGATACGCGGACTGGGTTGCAAGATAATTTTCGTAAACCCGCGTCATGTACGCCATATCGTATGCGATGGGCTGCCCGCCGTTGACCAGATAATCGCCGAAGAAATCGCTGTATGGGAAAACCGTCGCGGCGGTTTTGGGGATGAAGCGTTGTTCGTTCACCCACGCGCAAAACACTCCGCTTTCAGAAAGATGATTTTGATACAGCCGCATGGCTTCCTGTGAATACAGGTTGTTATGACCTGCGGTGAAACTCCACAGCGGGTCTATAAAAATCATGTCGAACTTTTCGTTGGGATTGGCGTACAGATACCGCCGCCCGTCGTCAATGATATAGCGGACGGCGGGATGATTCAGCGCGGCGCGCGCGACGGGGACGTTTTTATCGAGCAGCGCGCCGAGTTCTTCCATCAACTCTACGATGACGACTTCTTGTACGTCGGGCAATTCCGCGATGAAGTTCGCGGTGTTCGCGCCGCCCAGCCCGATGATGAGGATTCTCTTGGGATGCGCGGCTGTGGCGCAGGTCAAGGCGGAGCGTTCGTAATTTCCCGTCGAAGGGAAGAAACTATTCTTCAATCCGCCGATCCATAAATCGGCGGGATCGGTCTTCTCGCCGCGAAACGTGACCGCCAGAATCCCGTCGCCCGATTCGCGCGCGACCACGCTTTGCCGCCCCGAAGCGATTTGATACAAACGCGCGTAGAACTGTCCCTTGCCAGGCAAGGTTGCGACGAGAATACACAGAACGAGCGGCAGCGCGAACATGGATTTTTTCAACCGCGGTTTTTGCGTGACGATATACAGCGCGAGGAAAGACAACGTCAGCGCCGAAAGAATCTTCAACGTCCATTCGCTGCCTAAATTGGGGAGCAAAACAAAACTGACGGCGAGCGTCCCCAGCGTGGAGCCGAAGATATTGGAGAGGTGAATATCGCCCACGCGCCGACCCGAAAGCGCCGCCTGATCTATTGCGATGCGATCCAGAACGGGCAAGCCGCCGCCCATGATTAAACCCGCCGGAAAAACAATGACAAGAATTGGCAGAAAATATTCCGCCATGCCGAGCAAGAATGTCCTTCTTGAAAATATAACCTGCTCGCCCGCGCGCAAATAAGCCGCGACGGGTTGCTGGAACGTATTGAAATTTTCGGCAAGCCATGATTGAATTTGCGGAAGATTGATCGCGCGCCAAATCAACAAAAACGATAAAGCCGCAATCACGCCGACGGCGATTTGCAAATTCCAAAACAGGCGCGGCGGGTCCTGGCTCTCGTCGGCTTTTTTGCCCCAGTACCATCCGCCCAACGCCAGCGCAATAAGAAAGACAAAAAGAATACTCGGAAAACTATACGCGCTGTGTTTGTTGAAAACGCCGAGCAGCCGAAACCACAGCATTTCAAATCCCATGTCAATGAAGCCGACGAGAAACGCGGAGAGCAGAACCGCTTTGTAATTCCAGACGACGCGCGGCGCGGAAGTTAACTTGGCGGGAGAATCCGCTTCGCGCGCGTGTCCGCGATTGAAGCGCAGCAGAGTCGCGCCCAATCCTACGAGGAAATTAATCGCGGCGGCGCTCCATAATGTGACGCCGAATCCAAACCAGCCCATGAGGACGTATCCCGAAGCCAACGCGCCGAACGCCGCGCCGAGCGTGTTAATGCCGTACAGCAAACCGATGACCTGCCCCGACGTTTCGACGCGGGTGACGAAGGCTTGCGTCAAGAGCGGCAGGGTCATGCCCATCAAAACGGTGGGGACGAGCAGCAAAATAAAACTGAGCAGAAATACCAGCGCGTAAGAACTGCCCGCCGTGTTTTGCCCGATCCAGTTAATCAGGTACGGGCTGAACACGCCAAACGCGCCCACGCCCGCTTCGACGACTCCGTAAATCAAAATGGCGTTGCGCGTTTTTGCGGCGATGCGCCCGCCGAACAGCGAGCCAAGCCCCAGCCCCGCCATGTACGCCGAGACGATCAGCGTGGTGGCGGAGAGCGTGACCCCAAAATAAATTTCGAGCAGGCGCACCCATACGGTTTGGTAAATTAGTCCCGCCGCGCCTGAAAGGAAAAATAGGATGGATACGAGAACGATGGAAGTTTTTTTGTTTTGCACAGAAATTCTGCCTGATGGGAAAGGTAATGAGCGCCCCAACTTTAGCACAAAATATTTGATTTGAGATGTGGTAAAAATACGCGCGTGAGCCATCGCCAAATCCATTCCCTGCTCGATTTTTGGAAAGCGGACGAATCCACCGCGCCGAATTTTTCTGTGTGGCAAACGATTCCAGCGCGTCAAGCGGACGCGCTCCCTTTCCCCCGCGATGTTCCCGCCCCGCTGCGCGAAGTTTTATCCACGCTTGGAATTTCGCAGCTCTACGCCCATCAACACGCCGCGTGGATTCATTCCCGCGCGGGGAAAAATATCATTCTCTCTACAGGCACAGCCAGCGGAAAAACGCTCGCCTACAATTTGCCCGTCCTCTCCGCGCTCGTCGAAGATAACGACTCGCGCGCGTTGTATTTATTCCCTACCAAAGCGTTGGCGCAAGATCAATTGTCAGTAATCGGTAAACAGTTGTCAGTTTTACGACCACTGATTACCGATGACTTATCGCTGATTACTGGCATTTACGACGGCGATACGCCGCAATCGGCGCGCCCGTCCATTCGCAAAAACGCGCGGATTGTTCTCTCCAATCCCGATATGCTACACACGGGGATTCTTCCGCACCACGCCAATTGGAGCGATTTCTTCAGCAATCTAAAATTCATCGTCATTGACGAGGCGCACACGTATCGCGGCGTGTTTGGTTCGCATGTCGCCAACGTCATCCGCAGGTTGAAGCGCGTCGCGGCATTTTACGGCGCGCGCCCGCAATTCATTCTCGCCTCCGCGACGATTGGAAACCCCAGGCAGCTTGCCGAAAATTTAATCGAAGAACCCGTTGAACTCATTGACAACGACGGCTCGTCGCGCGGCGAACGTCACTTCGTTATTTACAATCCGCCCGTTACCGATGCGGCGCTTGGGCTGAGAAAAAGCGCGTTTCAAGAAAGCGTGCGCCTCGCCAATGATTTGCTCGATCGCGATATTCAAACGGTGGTCTTTGCGCGCACGCGCAGAAGCGTGGAAATACTTCTCACATATCTTCAACAAACTTACGAATCACGAACTGCGAATCGCGCTTCTCCCATTCGCGGCTATCGCAGCGGATACCTTCCGCATCAACGCCGCGAAATCGAGCAGGGTTTGCGCGACGGCTCGGTGAAAACCGTCGTCGCTACCAACGCGCTTGAATTGGGAATTGATATTGGCGGACTCGGCGCGGCGATTCTCGTCGGCTATCCGGGGACGATTGCCAGCGTGCGCCAACAAGCGGGTCGCGCGGGGCGCGGAGATTCTCCCGCCGTTTCGATTCTCGTCGCGTCGCCGAATCCGCTTGACCAGTTTCTCGCGCATCATCCAGAATATTTTTTTGGAAGTTCGCCCGAACATGCGCTGATCAACGCGAATCATTTGTTGATTCTGCTCGAACATTTGCGCTGCGCCATGTTTGAACTTCCATTTCAAAAAGGCGATTCTTTTGGAAACTTGGATTCTGAAACGCTCGACGAGTTTCTTAACTTTTTGCTCTCCAACAACGAAGCGCATCTTTCCAACGAAAAATATTATTGGATGCAAGATCAATATCCCGCCGCGAATATTTCGCTGCGCTCCGCGTCGCCGCAAAGCGTGATTTTGCAAGCCGCCGACGAAGACGGACGCCTGACTACCATCGGCACGGTGGACGGAGAATCTGCGGCGTGGATGGTTCATCCAAACGCAATTTACATGCACGAAGCGCAGCAATATTTTGTGCAGGAATTAGACGGCGAAAAAAATATCGCGCATTTGATTCCCGTCGGTTTGGATTATTACACCGAAGCGCAAAAAAATTCCGAGATCGAAGTGTTGTCGCAATTTGCCCACGCGATCCTTCCCTCGCCCTTTGGGAGACGGGCTGGGGGCGAGGGATGCGGCGAAAAATCCTATGGCGAGATTCAAGTTACCACGCAAGTTGTCGGTTTCAAAAAACTGCGCTGGTTCACCAACGAAAATCTGGGACAAGAACCGCTGGATATGCCGCCCTCCGTTTTGCAAACGACCGGCTACTGGCTTTCGCTTTCCGAGCCGACTGTTGCGCGTTTGCGCGAATCAGGCGCGTGGACAAACGACCCGAACAATTACGGCGGCGAATGGAATCGCATCCGCGAAAAAATTCGCGCGCGGGATCAATATCGGTGTCAGGTTTGCGGCGCGGCGGAAACAAATCGGCAGCATGACGTTCACCACAAGATTCCATTCCGCAATTTCGCGTCCATCGCGGAAGCGAATCGCGCGGAGAATCTCGTCACTGTTTGTAGAACCTGCCATCAAAAAGTGGAACAAAATGTTCGCATCAGCAGCGGACTTGCCGGACTCGGCTTTGTGTTGGGCAACCTCGCGCCGTTGTTCTTGATGTGCGACCCGCGCGATTTGGGAACGCATACGGACCCCGCGTGGTCTTTTGTCAACGGGCTGCCGTCGGTGATTTTATACGACCTCATCCCTGCTGGAATTGGTTTCAGCCAAAAATTATTTGAAATGCACGATGAGTTAATTCGCCGCGCTTACGAGCTTGTGAGCGAGTGTGCGTGCGAAGACGGCTGTCCTTCGTGCGTGGGTCCCGGCGGCGAAAACGGCGCGGGCGGAAAAGCTGAAACGCTGGAAATTTTGAAAGAGTTGACAAGGTAACGCAACAGTCAAATAAAGAAATGAGCCAAAAATAAAAAGAGACGATCACAAAGACCGTCTCAATTCATCCTTTATCTTTTATCTTTTATCATTTGCTTTCGTACACAAATACCTGCACGTCCATCCCGTCTTTATTGAACATATCCATCGCGGGTTGAAAGGTTGCATCCTTAATTTTTTGCATATCGCCCGCAGGCGCGTATACCGAAAGCCGCGCTTCCTCGTCGGACATTTTGACAGCCTTGACTTCGGCGCTGCCGCACGCGGTTTTTACAATATCCGTCATTTGCTTGATTGCGTCGTCAATGGACATAAGCCTCTCCTATTTGAACGCCAAAATTATATATCATCTTCTGATTCTACCCGCTCTTTAATTTCGCCACCGTTACGCCCTCGCCGCCCTCTTTGTCGCCGCCTTCTTCAAACGTATTCACATACGCGTGTCCGCGTAGCGCCTCGCGCACCGCCTGCCTGAGCCTGCCCGTGCCTTTGCCGTGAATGATTCGCACAAACGGCAAGCCCGAAAGAAACGCCTGCTCCAAATATCTTTCCAATTTATCGAGCGCGTCTTCAGCCATCAACCCGCGCAGGTCAACTTCCATGCCGGGAGATTTTC
>JAQTWR010000085.1 GCA_028689195.1 Anaerolineales bacterium
CTCATCCCCTAGTCCCTTCCTCCTCGAAATCGGCGTCGAAGAACTTCCCGCTTCTGATGTGGATTCCGCCCGCGAGCTTTTATCTGCCCGCGTACCGCATCTTTTAACCGAACTTCATCTCGCCCACGAAGGAGCGCGGATTTTCACTACCCCGCGCAGAATCGTCGTGGCGATTAATTCCCTCGCCCCGAATCAGCCCGACCGCGAAGACCTCGTCAAAGGTCCGCCCGCTGATAAAGCCTTCGACAAAAACGGAATCGCCACACCCGCCGCGATGGGCTTCGCCAAGCAAAATGGCGTGGATACCCAAGACCTCGAAGTCCGCGAAGAGGGCGGAGGCAAATCCGTCTTCGCCGTCGTCAAACAAAAAGGACGCCCGACTCCCGAAGTGCTGGCGGAAGCGTTGCCCAAACTCGTTGCCGAAATCAAATTCGAAAAATCCATGCGCTGGAATGATTCTGGCATCGCCTTCTCGCGTCCCATCCGCTGGTACGTGGCATTGCTCGGCGACATGGTCATCCCGTTTGAATATGCTGGCGTCGTGAGCGGCAACGTCACCCGCGGACTCCGCCCCTATGACTCCCCCGCCATCACTATCCCCTCCGCCGACAAATATTTCGACGTCATCCGCGAAGCAGGCGTCCTCCTCGATAAAGAAGAACGCAAAGCCGCCATCGTGGAGCAGGTCAACCAAGCCGCCGCATTGATGGGCGGTGAAGCGATTATTGAAGAAGGTTTGCTGAGCGAAGTTAGCAACCTCATCGAAATGCCCACCGCCATCATGGGCGGATTCAACGAAGAATTTTTGACCCTCCCGCGTGATGTTTTGATTTCCGTCATGAAGAAACATCAGCGTTATTTCCCCGTGCAACGCCGCGTAGAGACGCAGAATTCTGCGTCTCTACTGCCGCATTTCATCGCCATCCGCAACGGTGATGATATCCATATAGATACCGTGCGTGAAGGAAATGAACACGTTCTCGGTGCGCGCTTTGCCGACGCCAACTTCTTCGTCCGCGAAGATATCAAACTCAAACTTGAAGAATATCGTCCCAAACTTGCCTCGCTGACCTTCCACACCAAACTCGGCTCGATGTTGGATAAATCCGACCGCATGTTGAAACTCGGCGCGGAAGTCGGGATGTTGCTTGGCTTCAAAAGCGTGGAAGAGATCAAACCTTTGGGACGCGCCGTCTATCTCGCCAAAGCCGACCTCGTGACTCAGATGGTTACAGAGATGACCTCGCTGCAAGGAATCATCGGCGGCGAGTATGCGCTCCGCAGCGGAGAAGATGCTGAAGTCGCCAAAGCAATTGCGGAGCAATATCAAACCGTGCCACAAAGTAAAGTCGGTATGGCGGTTGCGTTGACAGATCGCATTGATTCGCTCGTCGGACTCTTCGCCGCAGGACTTGCTCCCACCGGCGCGAAAGACCCCTTCGGTCTGCGCCGCGCCGCCATCGGCGTTGTCCAGCCGCTCATCGAACATGACATGGATTTTGATTTAGCCGAAATCGTCAAACGCTCCGCGACCATGCAGCCGATTGAAGTCGGCGCCGACGCGCAAAAACAAATCCTCGAATTCATCGCGGGACGTTTGAAAGTTGTGTTAGGCGATTTGGGTTATAAGCACGACGTTATCGAATCTATTCTCGCCGCGCAATCGAATAATCCCGCAGGGACAGTCCGCGCCGTGAAGCAACTTCAAGAGTGGGTCAAGCGTGAAGATTGGTCGTCCACGCTCGATGGTTTTGCAAGGTGTGTGAGAATTCTACGAAGCCAGACCAAGGACGAAGGACAGAAGACCGAGGTGAACGAGAAAGTCTTTGCTGCGGAAGAAGAGCGTGCGCTTTACAAGGCGCTTCAAACCTCCGTCCTCCGTCCCCCGTCTTCCGTCAACGAATTCCTTGAAATCGTCATCAAACTCATCCCCTCTATCACCGCCTTCTTTGACAAGGTCATGGTCATGGCGGAAGATGAAAAGGTCAAGCAGAATCGCCTCGCGCTGGTTGGGCAAATTGCGAACCTGTCCAAAGGCATCGCGGATTTGAGCAAACTCGAAGGATTTTAGGAAAGCGACGAAAGACAAATGACCAAAGACCGAGGCTAAAGAGTCTCGGTCTTTTTATCGCCTATAATTGTCGTCGTCTTCCTCCGTCCTTTGTCCTCTGCCTTCAGTCAAGGAGTTTCCATGTCTTTCAAATTCGAAAAATTGGAAGTTTATCAACTTGCGCTTGACTATATTGACACGATCTATGGTCTTGCGTCTCAACTTCCAAAAAGCGAAGAATACAACCTGACATCTCAAATTACCCGCGCAGCAACATCTGTGGCATTGAATATTGCAGAAGGTTCGACAGGACAAAGCGACGCCGAACAAAATCGCTTTTTGGGCATGGCTGTCCGTTCTGTTCTTGAGACTGTTGCGTGTTTACACATTATTCGCCGCAGAAAGTTTATAACCGATGTTGCCGTTCTCGATAATGTCGAAGAAAATGCTCGTATTCTTGCATCCAAACTACATGCCTTTCGCAACGCCATCAAACCCAATCGCCAACTTCGCGAATCTGGTGTGTCTTATGATACAGAAGAAATTTAACCTCCGTCCTCTGTCCTTCGTCTTTGATTTATGAACCACCTTGAATGGCGCGAAAAATTTTTAGAAGCGGTCGCCGCGTGTTCCAATGAAGGACGCGAAGCGGCGGAATATATCCGCGCGCGGGGGACGTATATCGGGTTGAGAGGCGCGCGGAAAAATGTCGGCGCGTTTTGGGTATTGACCCGTTCGATATATTTCAACGCCGCGCATTATTCGCGCGAAGATTCCATCGCAAATCCCGCCGCGTGGACTCTGCTCATTCACGAGGTCAAACACTTGCAGCAGGGATTTTTCACCGCGCTTTCGATTTACGGGGAACTCGAGGCGTGGCAAATCCAATTCCGCTTGTACAAAAAAATAACGGGGCAAAATCTTCATCCCGCGCTGGAAGAGATCGTCTCGCTGCCGTTGAACATGGAACGCGAGAACCTGCGCCGCGCGCGCAAATTGATGACCGATTATGCGGGCGTCATGTACGGGGCAAATCTCTATCCGCTTTACCCGCTTCACAGAGAAATTAAATATTGGCTGACCCGAAAATAAAACGCAGACTTTCTTTTCCAAATCTTTACAAACCGCTCATCCTCGTTTTATTCAATCTGGGTAAACTTGACTGAAAACGAGGTGAACATGTCGAAACAAAAAAATATATATCGTCGTGATTTTCTAAAACTCGCCGGACTCGGCGCGGGCGCGCTTGCGCTTAACAGCGCGTTGGCGTCATGTCAAAAAATAGCCGCCGTGCCGACGGCGCTTCTTCCCGCCGCGCTGCCCACGTCTACGCCTGTGAAGGGCGTGGACGGACTCGTGGAACTCAATATCCGCGCCGCGAAAAGCGAAATCCAAATTTTGGATGGAGAGAAAACCCGCGTCTGGCAGTTTCAATCCGAACTTATCCAAGGCGACGCGGGAGCGCTGACGCCGATTCCAAATTCGTATCTCGCGCCAGTCGTCCGCATTCGGCAGGGACAAACTTTCCGCGCGCGCCTTACTAATGAACTGGATCAAAAAACCATCATCCATTGGCACGGCATGAAAATCCCCGAGGCTATGGACGGGCATCCGCGCCTTGTGATTGCGCCCGGCAAAACCTACGATTATGAATTCAAGGTGATCAACCGCGCCGGCACATATTGGTTTCATCCGCACCCGCACATGATGACGGGCGGTCAGGTGTACAACGGCATGGCGGGATTATTCATCGTGCATGACGAAAGCGAATCGGCGCTTGGTTTGCCCGACGGCGATTTCGACGTGCCGCTCGTGATTCAAGATCGCATTTTCGACGCGAACAATCAATTCTCTTATACAGGCGATTCGATGACGGGCTTTCTCGGCGATAAGATTCTAGTCAACGGCGCGCCCGATTTCAAATTGAAGGTCGCCACGCGCCCGTATCGTTTGCGCCTCTTGAACGGCTCGAACGCGCGCATTTACAAATTGGCGTGGAGCGACGACTCGCCGTTCACCGTTATCGGCACAGACGGCGGCTTGCTGGAGAAACCCATTCAGCGCGATTTCATCATGCTCGCGCCCGCGCAGCGCATCGAGTTATGGGTGGATTTCAGCGGGCGCAAAGTCGGCGAAGAGATTGTATTGAAGAGCCAGCCCTTCGTCGCGGGATTTGAAACGGGCATGATGGGCGGACTTTCCACTCAAGGCGCGCCGTTTGATATTTTGACCGTATCGGTGGAAGAAGAATCGACGCGGCGTTCCGACCTTCCATCTGTTCTGTCATCCCCGAATTTTTACCAGCCTCAAGACGCTGCGCGGACGCGCACGATTCAACTCAATATGCAAATGATGACAGGCACGTTGAACGGACGCACCTTCGTTATGGACGAAGTCGCAAACGACGAGAAGGTCAATCTCGACGACCTCGAAATTTGGGAATTTGCAAACATCGGGCGCAGCGGAGTCGGTATGATGGGCGGAGGCGGCATGATGTCGCAGCCGCATCCCATGCACATGCACGCGGTGCAGTTCAAAATCATCGAGCGCGTGGTGGATAATCCGCAAATGGCGGTGGGATATGACGAAGTCCGAAACGGATTTGTGGACGACGGCTGGATGGACACCGTATTAACTTGGCCCGGCGAGCGCGTGCGTGTGCTGGTCAAATTTGAGCATTACGCGGGTTTATACCTGTATCACTGCCATAACCTCGAACATGAAGACGGCGGCATGATGCGGAACTTTGAAATTTTGGCTTAACAACTCGCCTTACGCAATGTCGTTCTGATTGAAGCGACCCTAGCGCCGCCCGCTAGGGCAGGTGAGAACCTCTCCGATTATCTCAGAGACCCTTCGCTCCGCTACTAAAGAATAAGGAATTTCAAAACCGTTTTTGCCGCGGATTTCACTAATTTACGCGAATTTTTAAATCTATCCGTGATAATCCGCGTAATTCGTGGCTGAATCTTTTGTTCCTTTTGCTTTGAACCGCGTTTTTTGCGCGGTGGTTTTACTCAGGGCGATACGTTCAAAGTGCGTAAGGTGAGTTAACAAATGAAGACGGGCGCAAGCCCGTCTTTTCTCTTGATTTGCCAAATCTCCGAATACGTCTATAATTCAATCACCCTATGTCCACCATTGATGAAGTCAAATCCAAAATTGATATTGTAGACCTCGTAACCGAAGCGGGCGTAAAACTCCGCAAATCGGGACGCAGCTATACGGGCTTTTGTCCCTTCCATGATAACAAGCGCACGCCCGCCTTCGTGGTCTGGCCCGAATTGGGAACGTGGAAGTGTTACGGCGCGTGCAACGAAAGCGGGGATATTTTCAAATTCGTGATGAAGCAAGACGGGCTGGATTTCAAAGAGGCGTTGAAGAAACTCGCCGAGCGCGCGGGCGTGGAATTACAATCCTACGAACCCAGAAACACGCCCGAAATCAAAGAAGCGCACGAGCATTTGCGCGCGCTGCTCGAAGACGCGCTCATCTATTATCGCAATCACCTTTTGAATAACAAGGAAATCCTCGCGTATCTCCGCGAAAAGCGCGGACTGACCGACTCGACCATCGAAATCTTTGGCTTGGGTTACGCTCCGCATGGATACGATAACCTGCTCAAACACTTTTCATCCAAAGGATATTTGCAGCAGGATTTAATTGACGCGGGCTTGCTCACCGTGCGCGAAGCCGACGCCCCAACCGCCAATTCCGAATCCCGCGTTTACGATAAATTTCGCAACCGCATAATGATTCCCATCCGCGACGAAAACGGGAAGATGGCGGGCTTCGGCGCGCGCATTGTTGACCCGAACGATATTCCAAAATTTCTCAACTCGCCGGAAACGCCGATTTTTACAAAAGGAAAAATTCTTTACGGATTAGACCGCGCGCGCAAACCGATCCGCGCCGCCGACCAAGCCGTGATTGTCGAAGGCTATCTGGACGTCATCGCCGTTCATCAAGCGGGATATGAAAACGTCGTCTCGCCGATGGGAACCGCGCTGACCGAAGATCAACTGCGCTTGTTGAAACGCTCCACGCGGCGGATTGTCCTCGCGCTCGATCCCGACGCGGCGGGACAAAAAGCCGTCCTGCGCGGATTGGACGCGGCGCGCTCTGCGATGGATCACGAAGGCGAGTTCGGCTTCGACGCGCGCGGATTGCTCCGCAACGAAGCGCGCCTGCAAGCCGACCTGCGAGTCGCCACCATGCCCGACGACCTCGATCCCGATGAAGTCGTTGCTCGCGATAAAGACGAATGGCGGCGATTGATCGAGAGCGCGAAGCCCATCGTCACGCATGTGATGGAATCGCTTGCGGCTGGACAGGATTTGAACGACGCGAAGGTCAAGAACGAAATCGCCGCGCAAGTTTTGCCGTTGATCGAAGATTTGCCCAGCCCGATGGAACGCGATACGTACCGTCAGGCGCTGGCGCGGATGCTTCGGGTGGACGAGCGCGCCCTAATCGCCGCGCCAATATCGGGTCAGGTTGCGAAGCGTCGCCCCCGCGCAACAGGGCAGACTCGAAGCGTTGAACCCGCTTCGGTGGCGGCGGTCAATCCGACGCTGAAAAATGAATCCTATTGTTTGGGCGTTTTGTTGCGTAATCCCGCGTTGTTGTACCGCGTGGACAGGAGCCTGCAAGAGTTTGGGTTGAGCGCGCTGGCTGTCGAAGACTTCGAGTATACTGACCATCAGTTGTTGTTTGACGTGGTGCGCCGCGCGGTGGAACAGGACGAAAAAGATTACCGTCATTTTGTGATGACGCATTTGCCCGAGACGGTTGGCGATTTTTCAAAGGAACTGCTTGCGCAAACCGACGCGCCCGAACCCGCGGAAGATAAACTGATCGAGGAGTTGCTCTCGCTGTTCATTGATTTGCGCCGCATGGCAGCGATGGCGGGCGTGAATCAATTGCGCTTTTTGCAGGAAGACGAACAACAGCAGGGCGGCGCGAATTTGAAGGTGTATCAGGAACAGACGATGAGTCTTACAAAGTTGTTATATGGTTTGGATCAGGCGAAGAGGAAATTATCTTCAAAGCGGTAGACGCGATTTTCAAAACCAGTATCTGGGAGAGCCAACCTAATGCCGACGAAACAAAAACTCAAAGCGAAAAAAAAGCCGACGACGGGGCGGGATTCGGAAATCAAAACGCCTGACGTTTCAAGACTCGCCGTGTTAGACCCGTTGCTCGAAGACGAACTTTTGCTCGATGCGGGCGTAGACGAGATTATAGAACCTGACGAACTATTATTAAGCCAGCAGGACGAACCCGTAGACGAGGCTCTGCCCGTGCGTTCGCGCGAGACGGCTGCCGAACTTTCGGAAGACCCCGTGCGTTTGTACTTGCGTGAAATCGGCATGGTGAAATTGCTCAATGCCGACAGCGAATTTCGGCTTGCAACGTTGAGCGAAGCCGACCGCCATATCGTCGCGCTGCGCAAATTGAAGCCGGCCAAGGGCGCGTCGCAGGCAAATTCGGTTTATCATGCCGCCGTTTTGGAAATGTCAATTTCATGGGGGCGTTTGGTCGAAGACGCCGAACAGATGGACTGTCAACTCCCCGATCTTGCGTTGATGCTTGCAGAGGCGCAGTCGCTTCACGCGGGCTGGCAATTCGACTCGCCTTCATATTTCCGCGCGTATTTGGATAACGGGCATTGGGGCGTGGATAGTTTATGGAACAATCTTGCGCGCCACGCGTACAGCGTGTTTCTCAATTTATATTTGTTCCCGTTTTCTTTTGCAGAGTGGCTGCTCGAATTTGTCCGCGCGCGCCGCACGTTTCCGTCGCAGCGAACCCTCCTTCGCAACCTGCCTCCCGATGAAGAATTGCTTGACGAAATGGATGCGATTCACGCGCGCGCGGTGGAAGGGAATCAAGCGCTCATCAGCGCGAATTTGCGGCTGGTGGTCAGCGTCGCCAAGCGGTATCTTGGACGCGGCATGTCGCTCCTCGATTTGATTCAAGAGGGGAACATGGGGCTGCTGCGCGCAATCAACAAATTCGATCCGCGTCGCGGCTTCAAGTTCAGCACATACGCAACGTGGTGGGTGCGTCAGGCGATCAATCGCTCCATCGCGGAACAGGCGCGCACGATCAGAATCCCCGTCCACTTGTTTGAATCCATCTCGCGGATTTTGCGCGCGCAGCGTCAATTGACGCAGTCTTTTGGGCGCAACCCGACGAACGCCGAAATTGCGCTGGAGGTCGGTTATCTTTCCGCCGCCGACGTGCAAACAATCCTGCGCGCCCATGCCGAAGATAAAGCGCTCAAAACCGAAGTGCAGGAACGCTTTGATCTCGCCGCGCAAAAAGTGAAGCGCATCCTCCGCTCTGCCGAAGAACCCATCTCGCTAGAGTCGCCGGTGGGCGACGAGGATTCCAGTTCGCTGGGCGATTTTATCGAAGACGAGGACGCCCCCTCGCCGATGGACGCCGCCGCGCGCGATATGCTGCGCGAGCAGGTGCAGCACGCGCTGGAAGTCTTATCTGACCGCGAGCGCGACGTGCTGGAACTCCGCTTCGGTTTGAAGGACGGGCGCGAGCATACGCTCGAAGAAGTCAGCCGTTATTTTGACGTAACGCGCGAGCGCGTCCGCCAGATCGAGGCGAAGGCGCTGCGGAAGCTGCGTCACCCCGCGCATAATCACGACCTGCGCGATTATTTGGGCGATTGAGATTGCCCGTCAAAATGCGCGAATGCTTCCCATTTGTGATGCACAATCCAAGCGGGAAGACGCGCCGCGTTTTTCTATGACGATTATCACTATTTTTGTGAAAGGGGGCGCTTTTTCTATTAACTAAAAGTCTCTTATGATATACTTCGCCGAACGTGCCAGAATTCACGCACTGAATTTTCACACCAGAGGTGTCTATGTTGCTGGAGTATATTGCAATTGGAGTGATGATCGCAGTCGCCACAGTGATTGCGTTGATCGCGATAGGGTTGGGGGAGTTGTTCGGTCCAAGAAAAAATACGCAAGCCAAAAACATGCCGTATGAATCGGGTATGAATCCGTATGGCGAAGGAACGCGGCGTATGCACGTCCGCTTCTATTTGGTCGCCGTGTTGTTCATCTTATTCGATATAGAAGTCGTATTCTTTCTGCCCTGGGCGATTGCTTTTCGCAAACTGGGAATTTTTGGTTTGTTC
>JAQTWR010000086.1 GCA_028689195.1 Anaerolineales bacterium
CGCGGATTCGCCGTCGCCCGCTTCCTGTACGCGAAAACCGTCGCGCTCGAAATACATGCGCGCAAGTTGAATAATGGAAGGTTCGTCGTCAACGAGGAGGATGAGTTCGGAGGTCATAAATTGATTGGACCCGACAGGTCTTGAAAACCTGTCAGGTCTAACGGTTTTCTACCCAATCAGCGCGACGGCTTCGATTTCGACCAGCCCGCCTTTGGGAAGTCCCGCCACCGCAACGGTGCTGCGCGCGGGGGGATTCTCGCCGAAGAATTCAGCGTAGATGGCGTTCATCTTGGGGAAATCGCTCATGTCTTTAAGGAAAACGGTGGTCTTAACCGCTTTTGAAATGTGCGATCCCGCGGCTTCTAACACGGCGCGTAAATTCGTCAGCGCCTGACGGGTTTGCTCTTCCACGCCGCCTTCGACCAACTCGCCGGTAGCGGGGACCAACCCAATTTGACCGGCGGTATAGACCATGCTATCGGTAGCGATGGCTTGCGAATAAGGTCCAATGGCTTTCGGCGCTTTGTCAGTTTGAATAACCTTCTTTTTCATGCTTACCTCTTCTAAAAATGATTTGAGAGCAGAGTATACAGCGTTTGGGAAAATGGTTCAATGGTTTCCCCGTTTGCTTCACCCCGCGCCCTTTTCCATTATACTTACCGCATGACTCGTATCCTCATCACAGGCGCAAGCGGATTGCTCGGCATTAACCTCGCGCAAGAAATCATGCCCGTGCATGAAGTTATCGGCGTGGATCGCGGAAAGTTAATCAACGCGCCGTTCAAAGTTGTGAAAGCGGATTTATCCGACCCGCGCCATTTGGATTCCATCCTCGATTCTGAGCGTCCCGCGTGGCTGATCAACTGCGCGGCGCTTGCCGACCTTGAAGCGTGCGAGAAAGACCCCGATACCGCGCGCCGCCTCAATATTGATTTGCCCGCGCAGCTCGCCAAATCCTGCAAGGCGCGCGAGATTCGCTTCGTTCACATCTCGACGGACGCGGTTTTTGACGGCGAAAAATTCGGCGCGTACAGCGAAGACGACGCGCCGAATCCGCTTGGGGCGTATGCTCAAACCAAGTTAAACGGGGAACTTTCGGCGTTGAGCGAAAATCCGCGCGCCATCGTGGCGAGAGTCAATTTTTATGGTTGGAGTCTGAACGGGCGGCGCAGTCTCGCGGAGTTCTTCGTCGGCAGTTTGGAAAATAAAAAAAACGTCAGCGGCTTTACCGATGTGATGTTTTGCCCGATGCTGGTCAACGACACCGCGCGGACGCTGATCAAAATGCTGGAGAAAAATCTCGCGGGCTTGTATCATCTCGTCGGCGCAGAGGCGATGAGCAAATATCAATTTGGCGTGGAGATTGCGCGTAAGTTCCAATTTGACGAAAACCTAATCGCGCCGAAATCCGTCCGCGCCTCAAACTTGACCGCGCGGCGCTCGCCGAATTTATGGCTTTCTACCCACAAGCTATCCACTGCGCTGGGCGAATCTCTCCCCACATTCTCCACAGGCTTGAACGAGTTTTATACACAGCGGCAGAGCGGTTATCCACAGAAAATACGGAGTTATCAACAGGGATGAGAGTTGGCAGGTTGAAAAGTTGGCAAGTTTGAAGGCTTTTTCCACAAGTTACAGGTTAGAAAGTTAAAAAGTTGGAACGTTTTCCATGACTTGTCCACATTCTTTTAGAACTTGCCAACACCATATAAACATGATTTTCACAAGTTATCCACTTACCTACACAGTAAAGAAAGTAATTGAAACTTCTCAAATCCCCGTCAAGTTGTCACCCTGAGCGTTAGCGAAGGGTCTTTGAGACTATCATAGAGATTCCTCGCTCCGCTCGGAATGACATTGGCAAGAGGAAAAAAACAAAAAGACTTAATTTACGCTGTATTAACTTTCTAACTTTTCAACATTCAATTTTTTTAACCCAGAGGAACCATGGACATTAAATTCGGCAAACACACCATTGGATTAAATCATCCCACTTATTTCATCGCGGACATTGCCGCCAATCACGACGGCGATATGGAACGCGCCAAGCAACTGATCCGCCTCGCAAAAGAAGCGGGCGCAGACGCGGCGAAGTTCCAGAATTTCGACGCACCAAAAATCGTCTCGGATTATGGATTCAAATCCATGAACGGCGGGCAGGTCAGCCATCAGGCTTCGTGGAAGAAATCGGTCTTTGAAGTTTACAAAGGCGCGTCCATTCCGTTTGACTGGTCAATGACTTTGGTGGAAGAATGCAACGAAGTCGGCATTGATTATTTCTCGTCGCCGTATGATTTCGAGGCGATTGATTTTCTCGATCAATATGTTGAAGTCTACAAAGCAGGCTCCGGCGAAATTGATTGGATCGAAGCGCTGGAACGCATGGCAGGCAAAGGCAAGCCGTTTTTCATCGCCACGGGCGCATCGACCATTGGCGAGGTGCAAAAAGCGGTTCACGCGATTTTGAAAATCAACAAGCAATTGGTCTTGATGCAATGCAATACCAATTACACCGCCAGCCCGAACAATTACGATCATCTGCATGTGAATGTGTTGAAGACCTACGCGACCATGTTCCCCGATGTGATTTTGGGCTTGTCGGATCATACGCACGCGCTCGCGCCCGTTTTGGGAGCGGTGACTCTCGGCGCGCGCGTGATCGAACGTCACTTTACAGACAGCAACGACCGCGAAGGTCCCGACCATAAATTTGCGATGAATCCCGAAAATTGGGCGAAGATGGTGGAAGAGACTCGTCTGCTGGAACGTTCGCTTGGCAGCGCGGATAAATTCATCGCGGAGAATGAACAGGAAACGCAAATCGTTCAGCGCAGATGTCTGCGCGCCGCGCGAGAAATTAAGGCAAGCGAAGTTTTCACCCGCGAAATGATTGACGTGCTGCGCCCCGCGACCATCGGCGCGATCAAGCCCGATCAAATAGAAAACGTCATCGGCACAAAAGCGCTGATTGACATGCCGCTTGGCAAAGAATTGCGCTGGGTGGATTTGGGTAAATAGTAATTGGTAATTACTAATCTCCAATCTCTATTCTCTATTATGCGAATCATTTTTTTCTCATTAGGCTACTCCACCCACGATCACCGCTTCTTGAAATCCATTTCAGAAGGCGGGCATGAAGTGTTCTTTGTTCAACTGGAAGGCAACACGCGCCAAGTGGAAGATCGCGCCATCCCTGAAAATGTGCATCAAGTGATTTGGAAAGGCGGACGCGAACCGTTCAAGTGGAGCAACCTTCTCAAACTGACTTTAGACTTTCGGCGCTTGACTCGCGAGATCAAACCCGATCTCATCCACGCGGGACCGATTCAGACCTGCGCGTTCATTGCCGTGCTTTCTGGCTTTCGTCCCATCCTCACCATGTCGTGGGGATTTGATTTGATGGACGACGTACACAAAAATAAATGGATGGAGCGAATTACGAAATACGTATTACGCAATTCGCAATTTTTCACCAGCGACGCGAACGTTACAAAAGATATGGCTGTGAAATATGGAATGAATCCCGAAAAAACAGTCGTCTTTCCCTGGGGCGTTGATCTTGAACATTACAAACCTTCATCCCTCACCCTTCATCCTTCATCCTTTACTTTGTTCTGCAACCGCTCATGGGAATCGCGTTACGGCATGGATGTGCTTGCGCGCGCCTTTGTCAAAGCGGCGCGGCAAAACGAAAACGTGAATTTGATTTTGCTGGGCAGCGGTTCGCAGGGACATCGCATCCGCTCGATATTGGAAAGCGGCGGCGTATTGGATCGCGTTACTTTTGGCGGGCATGTTTCGCAAAACGACCTGCCGCGCTGGTATCATTTCGCCGACGTTTATATTTCCCCATCGCATGTAGACGGCTCGTCCGTTTCGTTGATGGAAGCGCTCGGCTGCGGGTTGCCCTGTCTCGTCTCGGATATTCCCGCAAATAAAGAATGGATATTTGAAAACGAAAATGGCTGGCTCTTCCGCGACGGCGACGCGGATCATCTCGCGGAGAAAATTCTCGCGACGCTGAATCAGCCGCGCGAGAATTTAATCGCGGTCGGCGCATCCGCGCGAAGAACGGCAGAATCCCGCGCCGATTGGAAGAAAAATTCGGAAAAATTGATGAGCATCTACAACGTCATTGCGAGCCGATAGGCGAAGCAATCCCCAAACGAGAAGAAGATTGCTTCGTCGCTCCGCTCCTCGCAATGACGGAATGCAAAAGGAAAATTATGTTAACCAAACAAGACCTACTCAAAGGCTTCGGACAAATCAAAATTCAAAGCGATACCATCGTCGTTCACACGTCTTACAAATCATTGGGCGGCGTCGAAGGCGGCGTGGATACCGTGATTGACGCACTGCAAGAATTGATGGGCAAAGATGGAACCGTGATGTTCCCCGCGTTCAACTTTCAATCATGGACAGAGACGCATTACTTCGACGTGATGGAAACGCCATCGAAAATGGGCATGATTACAGAAACCGCGCGGACTCGACCTACCGCCAAGCGGACTCCGCACCCGATTTATTCTTTCTCGGTTTTAGGTCCGCGCGCCGAAGAATTCTCCAAAGCGGATGACGTCGAGGCATACGGACCCAACTCCGCGTTTGCGTTGTTCCACAAATTGAATGCCACACTTATCAGCATTGGACTTGATTTCAACAACACCTTTTCCATGCACCATTATATTGAATACAATACAGGCTGTAATTATCGCCGCGTGAAGGAATTTGGCGGTATTTACATGGGATATGATCGCATTCCCCAAATTAAAAAATATTCGATGTTCGTTCGCAATAACGACCGCGTAAAGACCTACATCGTGCCGGGCATGAACGATTTGCTTCACGCTGGTGTGATTAAAGAAATTCAAGTCGGCGCGGCGAAGGTTCACCACATGACTGCGAATGAATTTTTTGATAATATGTCGCCCATCGTCCGCGAACATCCTGAGAAGTTGCATTATATAGAAGAGCCGAAGTATTAATAATGGTAAATCTGATGATATGATTGCCGCGAGGTAATTTAATGAATCCCAAGGCAATAAGTCTATTCTGCGGCGCAGGCGGCTGTTCATTAGGATTTGAAAAAGCTGGCTATAACGTCGTCTTTGCAACCGACGTTGATATTGCCGCGCTTGCTACTTACAAAAAAAACTTCCCGAGCACAAAAACTTTGGCGACAGATATAAATCAACTGGATTTCGATAATTTACTAGACGATTTAAATCTTGGCGTAGGCGAATTGGATTTCTTGATTGGCGGGCCGCCATGTCAGGGCTTTTCGACGGCTGGAATGCGTTTTTGGGACGACCCGCGAAATGCGCTTCTAAAAAGTTACGTGAACGCTCTGGATAAAATCAAGCCCAAATGGTTTTTGATGGAGAATGTGGAAGGCTTGTTGACAGCCAACAACGGAATCTATTTGCATGAAGCCGCAAAAGCCTTTGTCGAATTAGGTTACAAAATCAGAATCGAAAAAATCTACGCTCATGAATACGGCGTTCCCCAACGGAGAAAAAGGGTATTCGTTATCGGAAACCGACTTGGAATTGATTTCGATTTACCTGAACCAACCATTCAAGTCAAAGGCAAAATTTTTAGAAACTCGGATATTACTTTAAGGCACACCATTTCAGCCTTGCCAGAACCAATACAGGGAAAAAATCAACCTCTCGACTATAAAACTTCTCCCCAAAGCGAATGGGAGGAGCAATTAAGAAATGGCTCAAAAATCTTAACCGACCATCACGTGTTTTACCTGACCAAAATCCAACTGGAGCGTATTCGTCGTTTGAAGCAAGGGCAAACCATGAAGGATTTGCCTGCGGAACTTCAACACGAATCCTTTGTAAGACGCGCAAATCGCAGAGTACAAGACGGAACGCCAAGCGAGAAGCGGGGCGGAGCGCCATCTGGCATTAAGCGACTGGTGTATGACGAGCCAAGCCTGACCATCACAGGCGCCGCAACAAGGGAATTCATTCATCCCACCCAAAACCGCCCATTAACTATTCGAGAAGCGGCAAGAATCCAAACCTTCCCCGATTCTTTTGTATTTGAAGGCAATGACTCTGAGAAAATCCAACAAATCGGGAATGCCATTCCGCCCCTGCTTGCCAGAATTTTTGCAGAACACATCAAGAATGATTATGGTTTCGTTGGTGAAAACACAATGGACGGCGAACTTATCGGTTATTCGCTGACAAAGGCGGAAGCCATGAGTCCTGCTTTACTCAAAACGAAAGAATTATTGGAAGCATTGAAGCAAAAAGAACTCCAACTTGCGATGTTCTAAAAGGCAAATATGAGCAACTCTGTTTTTATAAAGAACCTATATACAAAATGCAGGATACACGGAGCGGGCGAAGCGCAAGTCGCCATTTCGGATGCGGAAATTTACGTGCTGATTGCATTGGTAGCCAACGACCTTAACTGGTCGCTTGACAAATTAGGTATTGGGCAAATTGGTCTTCCAACGTGGAATTATTACGAGATTGACTTGGATTGGTTTGAAAGTCTGGAAGACAATGGCGTTACTCCACAATTAATTCTTTCACTACTGGATACTTGCGTTAAAAAAGACCAGGATTTTGTGTTATTCATCGAGAATTTATCCGCCCTGCATAGAAGACGGATAAAGTTCAAAAGGATATTATCAAACCAGCCCGTTCCATCTATGGAGCAAATTGGACCGCGAACTCTTTTGGAATACGGGACTTGTGATATTGAATTGTTAGCCAATTGGATGACTTGGCGCAAGTGGATTTATGATATTGACAATCGCTCTGCGCAGGAGACAGGTTATCTCTTCGAGCCGATTTTAGCCAGCAGTTTAGGCGGCGAAACTGTTGGGGCAAAAAATTCCCCAATTAAACGAATTGACGAAAACGGGCGCGCAACAACTAACGGCAGGCAAGTTGATTGCCTGATTGCCCACACCAGTACAGCCTATGAACTTAAACTGCGGGTCACGATTGCGGCAAGCGGGCAAGGTAGGTTTACAGAAGAATTATCTTTTCCTGTGGAGTGCCAAGCCGCAGGGTATAAACCTGTATTACTGGTTTTAGACCCAACGCCATCAAACAAGCTCAAAGAACTATCTAGGAAATATCTTGAATGTGGCGGTAAATTACTTCAAGGCGAGCAGGCATGGAAACACATGGAAAAACAGGCGGGTGCTGTCATGTCGGTGTTTATCAAAAAATATATCAAGCCAGCAATCAAGTTGGTTGATGATTTGGAAATCAAATCCCCTCAAAAAATTTCGCTCGAATGGCATGAAAGTTACATAGAGATTGCAAGCGCAACCGCGAATTATGTAATTCCTCGAAGCGATAATGAATAATGACATAGCATTTCTTTATAAATATTCTCTTATTGGAGTCCCCCATGAAACCCTACACCTCCCTAAAATCCATCCTCGCGGAATTCTTCCCCCTGCACCGCACCCTCGCCTCCGCTGACCATGACAAAACGCTGGAGATCATCGGCACGTACATGCCTGATTCATCCAACTACGCCATCGAGACCTACACTCCGCTCGAAAAGGCGTGGACATGGTATGTGCCCGAGCGCTATGTCGTACACGAAGCATATTTAGAAATTGAAAATGGCGAGCGCGTGGTGGATTTCAAAAATAATCCGCTGCACATCGTTTCATATTCCCCGCCCGTTGACCAGACCCTCACCTTCGAGGAACTCCAACCGCATTTGTATTTCAACGAGAAGCGCCCGCACACCATTCCGTGGGTGTTCAAATATTACGACCGTAACTGGGGCTTCTGTCTGCCGAAGAATGTTTTCGACAAACTTCCGCGTGACAAGAAATACCGCGCGGTGATTAAGTCCGAATTTGTCACCGACCCCAAGCAGGGATTCAAAATGGCGACAGCGGTGATTCATCCCGAAGGCGGAGCGTCCGCGTCGGCGGGAGAAATCATCGTGCAGGCGCATACCTGTCACCCAATGCAGGCGAATGACGACGGCGCGGGCGTGGTCAGCGCTATTGAACTCGCGCGCCGCCTCGCGGAAAATCCGCTGCCCGCGGGTTCGATGTCCGTCCGCTTTTGGTTTGGACCCGAGACCATCGGCACGATTGTGTATCTCTCGCACAACGAACATCTCATTCAAAATCTGCGCGGCGGAATTTTTATGGAGATGACGGGCAACAAAAATAAAATCGCGTGGCACCACAGCCGCCAGCATAACCATCTGCTCGACCGCATTACTCATCACGTCGTCAAGAATGTCGCGCACGATGAACGCGACTTCGCTGCCGCGCCTGCCAACGATGAGCGCGTCATCAACGGACCTGGCGTGAACGTGCCGTGCATTTCCATCAACCGCTGGCCCTATGACGAGTATCACACGTCCGATGACAATCTCGACATCATGCACGATGACATGCTCGTAGGCGCGGCGGAAACCGCGGAGCAAATCATTCGCATGTATGCGACGAACTACATACCCAAGCGCACCTTCCGCGGACCTGTGTTCTTAAGCGGCAACGGTCTGTGGGTGGATTGGCGCGACAACTGGGCGCTCAATCGCGCCATCGAAAAAATCATGATGAGGTTCGAAGGCGAACATTCGGTTTTCGATATCGCCGAGCAGGTGGGACTCGATTATTGGATGGTGCGTGATTACGTGGAAAAATTCCGCGCGAAGGGATTCGTGGACGCGCTGCCGATTCCATCCGAAGCAGAATCCGCATGACCCGTAGGGGCGATTTGCGAATCGCCCCTACCGTGAAAAATTATGAAACAAAAAATCGTTGCCATTATTCAAGGACGCATGTCCTCATCGCGCCTGCCGGGAAAAATCCTCGCGGACATTGCGGGTCAGCCGATGTTGTCCCGCGTCTTCATGCGGACTTCGCGCGCGAAGACTCTGAGCGAAGTCATCTTCGCCACCACCACCGACCCATCCGATGATCCCGTCGCGGAGTATTGCGACTTTGCGGGAATCCCTTTCACGCGCGGAAGTTTATACGACGTGTTGGATCGCTATTATCAAACCGCAAAAAACGCCAAAGCAGATATCGTCGTCCGCGTCACAGCGGATTGCCCCGTAATTGATCCTGAACTGATTGACAGCGTGGTAAATACAGTTATCCCGCAAGGGGACGATGTCAGTGGTCAGTCATCAGTGGTCAGTGGCGGGTTTGATTTTGCATGTAGTAGACTTCCACCGCCTTTTGGGAGAACATA
>JAQTWR010000087.1 GCA_028689195.1 Anaerolineales bacterium
CGATTTTTGACCTTTGACTTTCAACCTTTGACAAGGATTCCCCATGCCCCAATCCATTGCCGTTCTCGATTTCGGTTCGCAATACGCGCAGATCATTGCGCGGCGCGTGCGCGAAGTAAACGTATACTGCGAGCTATTTCCCTGGGATGCGCCTCAGGAAAAAATTCTCTCCATCAATCCCAAGGGGTTCATCCTTTCAGGCGGACCGAAATCGGTCTACGAAAAAGACGCGCCGTACATTCAAAAATTCATTTTGGAATCAGGCTTGCCGATTCTTGGAATCTGCTACGGGATGCAGGCGCTGACTCACGCGCTGGGCGGGCAAGTTGACCCGTCTGCGAATCGCGAATACGGTCAGGCTGAAATACAGTCGCTAGTCGCTAGTCGCCTAGTCGCTAGTCTCTCCAAAGTCTGGATGTCTCATGGCGATAAAGTGACTAGAATGCCCGAAGGATTCATCGCGCTCGCCAAAAGCGGAAACAGTCCTTTCGCGGCGATGGGCGATATGCAGCGAAAATATTTTGGCGTGCAGTTTCATCCCGAAGTGCATCACACGCCAAACGGAATCGAGCTGCTCAAACATTTTGCAATTGATATTTGCGGCGTCAAGCCCGAGTGGACGGCGTCGTCTATCATCGAAGACAGCGTGAAAAAAATTCGGGCGCAAGTCGGCAAGGAGCGCGTCCTCGCCGCGGTTTCCGGCGGAGTGGATTCTTCCGTTGCGGCGGCGTTGGTTCACAAAGCCATTGGCGAACAACTCGTCTGCATGTTCGTGGATACGGGGCTGATGCGTCACAAAGAAGGCGAGGAAGTCGTCTCCGCGTTTCGCAACGGACTCGGCGCGGAACTGGTCGCGGTTGACGCGCGCGAAGAATTTTTCTCCGCGCTTGCAGGCGTGACCGAACCTGAGAAGAAGCGAAAAATCGTCGGCGAGAAATTTATCCGCCTGTTTGAAAAACAAGCCAAAGAATTGGGCAAACCAAAATTTTTGGTGCAGGGGACGATCTATCCCGACGTGGTTGAATCTTCCGCGCCCGACCGCAACAAAGCCGAGAAGATCAAAACGCATCACAACGTCGGCGGACTTCCTGAAGACATGGAATTTGAACTCGTCGAACCGCTGCGTTATTTATTCAAAGACGAAGTGCGTTTGGTCGGCGAAGCGCTTGGGCTGACGGAAAATCTCGTTTGGCGGCAGCCCTTCCCGGGTCCCGGTCTCACCGTGCGCTGCTTGGGCGAGTGTACGCCTGAGCGCGTGGAGCGTCTCCGCGCCGCAGATTTTATCCTCCAGCAGGAACTGCTAAAGGAAGGATTCCTCGGCAAGGGCGGCAAGGCTTCGCAGGCGTTTGTCGTGTTGCTGCCCGTGCGCTCGGTGGGCGTGATGGGCGACCAGCGCACTTATCAAGAAGCCGCCGCGATACGCGTCGTCGCCACCGAAGATTTTATGACCGCCGATTGGGCGCGTCTGCCGCATGATCTACTGGCGCGAGTCTCGAATCGCATTGTCAATGAGGTGGAAGGAATCAATCGAGTAGTGTATGATATTACGAGTAAGCCTCCCGCGACGATAGAATGGGAGTAAGACAAAGGATAAATGATGAAGGATGAATTATGAATTTTCACCTTCGACCTTTGACCTTCAACCTGCAACCTCGGAGAACCCCATGAACTTTGATTTCGGCGAAGTCCTCGCCCGCGCCTGGCAAATTATTTGGAAACATAAAATTCTATGGCTGTTTGGTATTCTTGCCAGCTGCTCGCGCGGCAACGGCGGAAGCGGCGGCGGAAATAGCGGCGGCGGCAACTCTGGTTTCAACGGCGGATCAGCCCCCGATCTATACGGGTATCAGTTTGCGCGCGCCGTCCAATGGCTTCAGGACAATGCGTGGATTATCGTTGTCCTCATCCTTTTTCTCGTTTTGGTTTCTCTCATATTCATGGCGCCTGGTTTTATTGGACGCATAGCCCTTATCAAAGGCGCGTCTCAAGCCGATAAAGGCGCCGAAAAACTTTCCTTTGGCGAGTTGTTCTCCGAAAGCCTGCCTTACTTCTGGCGCGTATTTGGGTTGTCGTTTTTATTTGGCTTGGCGATGATCGTTACCATCGTGCCGTTCGTCTTGGTGGGCGTATTCACGGCGGGCGTGGGTTTCCTGTGCGTCCTTCCGTTTCTTTGCGTTTTGATACCCGTTGCGATTGTCGTTAGCGTTGTTTTGGAACAAGCCAACGCCGCCATCGTGCTTGAAGATTTGAGCATGGTAGACGGTTTCAAACGCGGCTGGGAAGTTTCAAAAAGCAACGCGGGCGCGATTGTTATCATGGCGTTGATTCTTGGCGGCGGCAATTTCATTCTCAGTTTGATTATTTCCATCCCGATTATCATTGCGGTACTTCCAATTTTCTTCGGCGCCGTTTCAGGCTTCGCCCCCGTCGCCATCATCGGCGTTTTGTGCTGCGCCGTATATTTCCCCGTCCTCATCGCGCTCAACGGCGTTCTCACCGCCTACATCCAATCCGCATGGACGTTGACTTTTATGCGTTTGACCGCGCCCAAAGCCGACGCGCCCCTTTTCATCGAGGCGAATGCGTAAGTTCCTTGCCCTGCTTTTAATTTTGAGCGTTTTGCTCGGCGCGGTACAAAACGTATCGGCGCAGCAAAGCCTTGCTTTTGCGGAACTCTACCCCGCCGATGTTTCCGCCTTCCCGAAAGTTTCCGCGTCTTTAGATGTATTCGACGGGCGCGGAATTTTCGCGTCGGGACTCAAACCCGAAGCGGTGACTATTTATGAAGACGGTCAACCCCTCAAAGTTGACTCGCTCGTCGAGACGGCGATTCCCTTGCAATTGGTGGTCGCCGTCAATCAAGGGCAGCCGTTAGACGCGCGCGACTCGACGGGCGCGTCGCGCTTTCAGCGCATCTCGCAGACTTTGGCTGAATGGGCGCAAAAACTCCCCGCCGACCTTCCCGATGATTTCAGCCTTGTCAGTCAGGCGGGACCCGTGATCAATCACGCAAACGCGGCGGATTTCATCGTCGGCTTGAACGGCTTCAAACCAGATTTCCGCGCGGCGTCTCCAAATTTACTGTCGCTCGCCGCCGCCATTGATATTGTCAGCGCGCAGACTCCGCAGGTGGGAATGAAGCGCGCCATCCTGCTCATCACTCCGCACAGCGACGACTTCAATATTGCCGCGACGCTTGAGCCGCATTTACAGCGCGCGCTGCAAAATCATATTCGCGTCTTCGTTTGGTTCGTTGACCTCGAATCCGCGTTCAAGAGTACCAGCGCGGCGGCGTTTGGAAATCTTGCCGCGCAAACCGGCGGAAGTATGTTTACCTATTCGGGTATCGAGCGTTTTCCCGACCCCGAAGCGTATTTCTCCGCGCTGCGAAGAGTATACGCGCTGACGTATTCGTCGCGTTTGAATGCGGCGGGCGAACATAGACTAGCCGCAAAGATTAATCTGTCAACAGGCGCGTTGGATTCTCCCGAACAAAAATTCAGCGTGGATGTTCAGCCGCCGAATCCTTTCCCGTTGACCAACGATATTCAAATTACGCGGCGCGCGCCCGAAGACGCTTCTTTCGGCGCGGAAGTTCTTTTGCCGGCCGCGCAAGAAATCAAAATCATCATCGAATTTCCCGACGGGCATCCGCGCCCATTGACGCGCACCACGTTGTATGTGGATAACGCCATCATGGACGAGAATACCGCCGAGCCGTTCGACGTTTTCACTTGGGATATTAGCGCTTACGAAAAGACGGGCGAACATCAAATTATGGTCGAGGCTGTGGACACGCTCGGCTTGCAAAAAATAAGCATGTCTGTTCCTGTGACCGTCACCGTCGTTCAACCTTTGGGCGGCGGACTTGGGCTGCTTGCCCGATACCGCACGCCCATCACCTTTGGCGCGATCCTCCTCGCGGGGTTGATTCTTTTCCTTATCCTCTTAAGCGGACGGCTGCGCGCGTTTTCAATCCGCGCTTCAAAAGAGGCGCGCCGCGCCGAAGCCGACCCGTTGACGCAATCGGTTAACGAAACATCCGCCGCGCCCGCAGAGAAAAATAAGAAGCCGCGCATCGTATCGAAACAAACAGGATCAAATTCAAGGGCGGGAAAAGACGCGGAGGCTCTGCTCATGCGCCTGACTTCCGACGGTCGCGTCGCGGCTGCCGCGCCGATTCCGCTCGTCGAAAAAGAGATTGTGTTTGGAACAGACCCCGTGCAGTGCGCGCAGATTTTGGACGACCCGTCTATTTCGTCCGTCCATGCGCGGCTGCGGATTACTGACGACGGCGGTTATTTGCTGCAAGATAACAATTCGGTTGCGGGGACGTGGGTGAATTATGATCTCGTCCCGCGCGAAGGCTGCCGGCTGGCGCACGGCGATATATTACACTTTGGTCGCTTGCTCTATCGCTTTACGTTGAAGACCCCGCCTGAAATTTCAAAACCTACTATTACAATACAAACCATCGAAGAATGATCCGCTCTAAATTTCCCCATCTTCATGTCGCAGCCCTTAGTCATGCGGGGTTGTCGGGCAAAAATAATGAAGACCGTTACGAGGTCTCGTCGTTTCAAGCGAGCGAGGACGACCCGCGTCCCTCGGTGCTTGCGGTAGTCGCCGACGGTATCGGCGGGCATAAAGCGGGAGAGATTGCCGCAGAACTTGCGGTGAATTACATCACCAAACGGGTGGCGGATAGCGCCGCGAAGAAACCCTTAAAAACTCTCGAGCGCGCGATTCACGACGCGAGTTTGGCGATTGCCGAACATGCGAAGGAGAATGAAGATCAAACAGGAATGGGTTCGACTTGCGCTTGCGCGTGGGTAATCGGGAATCATTTGTATACGGCGTATGTGGGCGATTCGCGCATTTATCTTTTGCGCGAGGGGCAAATCCAACGTTTGACGATTGACCATACCTGGGTGCAGGAAGCGTTTGAAAAGGGACTTATCAAGAAAGAGCAGATGTACGACCATTTGAATCGTCACGTCATCCGCAGGCATTTGGGCGGCGCGAATTTGCCCGATGTGGATTTTCGGCTGCGCGTGGATGATTCTGAAAGCAACGAAGAGTCGGCGCGTAATCAGGGTTTTCGCCTCGAGGCGGGCGATATTGTTCTGGCTTGCAGCGACGGTTTGACAGACCTGGTGTGGGACGACGAGATCAACGATATGATTCGCGCCAATAAGGATATTAATATCGCCGCAGAGGCGCTGGTAGATTTAGCCAATCGGCGCGGCGGGTACGATAACATCACGGTTGTGCTTCTTGCCGTGCCGCGCTCCGAAGCGGACGAACAAAAGAAGTTTGGGATATTGGATTGGATTTTTGGGAACGATTAGTAATGCGTAACGCAGGATTAATCCTGCGTTACTTACGGTCCAGCCACAGTTCGCGGTATTGACGATTCCAGTTGATTAGAAATCTTAGCGCGATGACCGTCCCTACGCCCATCGCCGCCCAAAACGAAAGGTCGCGGATATTGAGAATCCACAGCGCGGGCGCGGCGAGAATCCCCGTTAGGACGCTGGCGCGCGCGGCGTGGCGGAGAATCAAAACGCACAATATCAACAATCCGATGCTGACCAAAAACGAAAGCGGATTGAGCGCGAGCAGGCATCCGCCTGCGGTTGCGAGTCCCATGCCGCCGCGAAATTGCGCGAAAACGGGAAAGCAATGTCCAACTACCGCGCAGACGGCGGCGGCGATGATGACATAGGCTGGGATTCCGATTCGGCTGGCAAGGTATATCGGGATAAATCCTTTCGACAAATCCAAAACAAAGACAAGCGCGCCCCAGCCAAATCCCGCCTGACGGATGGTATTTGTCGCGCCCGCGTGACCCGAACCGCCGTCGCGCACATCCACGCCTTTGACGAGGCGCGTAATCCACACAGAGAAGGGGAGCGAACCAGAAAGATAGCCAAGTAGGGGAAATAGGAATGTTGTCATGTAGGAGTTAACACGGATTTTTGGGTTTGGGTCTATGTAGCGTTGAATTTCATTGTCAATTTCCGAAGATCGCCTTTCTTGATTTCGCACTCCCAAATTCGGACGACCTTCCAGTTTTTTTGCGTCAACTCTTTTGTGACGGCGCGGTCTCGCGCTTTATTGCGTTTGATTTTTTCGCGCCAATATTCGGCATGGTCCGACGGCGTGAGATTGCGGCATTTGTGACCATGCCAGAAGCAGCCGTCGGCAAAAAGCGCAATCCGCTGTTGGGGAAATACAAAGTCGGGATGACCCGCCAGTTTGTAATTTCTGCGCCAGCCCGTGATGCGACGCGATTTGAAAATCTCGATCAATTTGATTTCCGTAGAGCGATTCCCTTTTGACTTTACAGCCCGCATGACTTTGGAGCGTTCTTGTTTGGAGAAAACGTCGGTCATGGATTTCCCTCGTCCCCGACGATAATCGGCAGCAGCGACTCAAACACCGCCTCGACGATGTTAACTGGAACGGCGTTCCCCGCCTGCTTGCGGGTCTGCGATTCTGAAACCGCGATCTTGAACGTATCGGGAAAGCCTTGCAGCCGCAGCATTTCTCTGGGCGTTAATCGGCGCTCGCCGTCTACGAGTAAATAGTTGTAAGAAGCGTGCGCTCTTAACGCGCATGAATATGGATAGGAACTGATATGTCCGCTTTTGTTCTCGTGCCAGATGGACGGGCTTACGCTCGGCGCGTGACTCGCTTTGCGCTTTTGGCGTATCTTCTCTGAGACGTAATATTTTTCATCCGCGTTTTTTTCCAAAATCGCGTTCAATGACGCGAACTTTTCCCGCTTGGGCGGAAAATTATATTCCATCGGTTTATGAAAACCGACGATGATTAGTCGTTCCCTTTTCTGCGGCAGCCCGTAATCCAAAGCGTTCAGCGATTTGTAATAAACGGCGTAGCCCAACTCGTCGCGTAAAACGTGAAGGATTTTCTTCAGCGTTTTCCCTTTATCGTGTCCGATCAAACGCTTGACGTTTTCGAGAATAAACGCCCTTGGCTTTTTTGCGGCAAGGATTCTGGCGATGTCGAAGAACAGCGTTCCGCGCGTATCGTCGAAGCCTTTCCCCGCGCCGATGATGCTGAAAGGCTGGCAGGGAAACCCCGCAAATAAAATATCGTGGTCGGGAATATCGTTCTCATTGACTTGCGTAATATCGTCGGACGGGTATTCGCCGAAATTCGCGTGGTAGGCTTTTCGCGCATAGGGATCAATATCGCTGGAGAAAACGCATCGCGAAGATAATCCGTAGCGAGAGAAGACCCGTTCCGCCGCAAAACGGAATCCGCCGATGCCCGAAAATAAGTCAATGAATTGAATGGGTTTGCCGCGCTGATTCATTTTATCCTGCCGATTATTCCGCATCGGGCATTTCGATATGAAAATCGTCTTTCGATTCGGAAATATCTTTTTTGCGGAACATATCGGTATGCAAGCCGCACTCCACTTTGCCTTTGCCCGCCCAGCGTCCGGCGCGCTCGTCGTCATTTATGCCGATTGCAATGGTGCAGGGCGCGCAGCCTACGCTTCTATATCCTTTTTCAAACAGCGGATGTTTTGGCAGGTTATGTTCGTCAATATAATTTTGCACGTCTTTTCGCGTCCAATTCAACAGCGGATTGACCTTGAGTAAACCGTCTTCCTGCATTTCTAAAATCTTGGCGCGCGCGCGTATGGCGGTTTGGTCGCGGCGGATTCCGCTGATCCATACTTTGTAACCCTTTAGCGCTTTTTGCATTGGCAAAACCTTATGTAAAAAACAGCATAAATTGGGGTCTTCCAAAGGCAGCGAGCGCATCCGCTGGCGCACAAAAACATCCCAGCGCGAATCGCGATATAAATCAATAATATTTAGTTTCCATTCTTCGGCGATCCTCTCGCGGAACACCAGCGTTTCCCAAAAATGATAGCCCGTATTGATGAAAAAAATCGGCGTATCGGGCGCAATCTGCGAGATGATATGCAGCAGCGGCATGGATTGCGTCTGAAGCGAAGAGCTCATTGCGATGTAAGGCGAGTATCGGTCTACCGCCCATTCGATAATCTCCTGCGGAGTTTGCGCTTCAAGTTCCTGCGAAAATTTTTCAAGTTTATACGCCGACAACAACATGCCGAAATTATACCGTTATAATGCGGCTATGAATCCTTCCACCGCGCAAAAATTGATTGAACTCAACCGCCAATTCTATACCCGCTTCGGCGCGGAGTTTTCGTCCACCCGCCAGCGTTTGCAGCCCGGCGTGCGGCAGATTTTGGATTCGCTGCGCGGGGATGAATCCATCCTCGATATTGGTTGCGGCAACGGAGAGCTCGCCCGCGAGTTGACGCGGCGCGGCTTCCACGGTTCTTATCTTGGATTGGATTTTAGCCCGCCCCTGTTAGCCGCCGCTTCGCGCCCTCATTCGTTTCCCGCGAAATTCGCGCAAGCAGACCTGACCTCAAATACTTGGGCATTGGACCTGCAACCTGCAACCTTCGACGATGTTTTTGCTTTTGCGGTGTTGCATCATATTCCATCTATTGAAGCGCGGTTGGATATTTTGCGAACGGTGAAAAAATTATTGAAACCCGGCGGGAAATTTATTTTATCGAACTGGCAATTCTTGAACAGCGAAAAACTCAAAGCGCGGATTCAGTCGTGGGACGGGGCTAATCTCCGCGCCGACGAGGTGGACGAGGGCGATTATTTGTTGGATTGGCGCAGCGGGGGAAATGGCTTGCGGTACGCGCATCACTTCTCGGGCGGGGAACTATCCGCGCTCGCCGATCAAATTGAAATGCGCGTGTCCGCGTCGTTTTTATCCGACGGGGAAGGTAAAAATTTGGGGTTGTATCAAGTTTGGGAGATTGGCTGAATTCCGCCGCTGACCATCACGCAGTTTCGTCCGCCGTGTTTTGCGGCGTAGAGCGCCTGGTCGGCGCGTTCGATGAGGCTTTTGAGCGTCTCGTATTCGTTGGCTTGCGCCACGCCGACGCTGATGGTGATGCGTAGCGGACCCGCGTCGGTAGAGAAAGGCGCGTCCATGACGTTTTGGCGCAGGCGTTCGGCGATGATGCGCGCGGCTTCGAGGTTGGTTTCGGGGAGGAATACGACGAATTCTTCGCCGCCATACCTGCATACCACGTCTACCGAACGCGAGTTGGAGCGGCAGCGTTCGG
>JAQTWR010000088.1 GCA_028689195.1 Anaerolineales bacterium
GAACGCGCAAAACGCGCAGCCGAATCCCAGAAGAAAGCCTTGTATGAATCTCTGGGCGTGAAAGACGATGCGGAGTTTGACGCTTATTTGAAGGCAAAGCAAGAAGCGGAAGATAAGCAGAAAACCGAGACTGAGCGACTGGCAGACCAGGCAAAGAAGGCTCAAGACGCGCTCGATAAAAATAAAAGCGAGTCTGACGCGAAACTTGCCGAGATGCAGAAACGCATTGTGGATTCAGAAATCAAGATTTTGGCTAGCGCAGACGCCAAGGACAAAGACGGCAAGGTAACGCGCACCGCGTTTCGTCCCGAAGCGTTGAACGACATCCCGCTGTTGATTGACAGATCGAAGATCGAAGAGCGCGAAGGCGTTATCACCGGCATTGATACGGCTCTTGCCGAATTAGCAAAAGCGAAGCCGTGGCTATTGGCGGATGAAGCCCCCCCGCCCGGGAAAGGCACGCCGCGATCAGGCGGAAGATTTAGCAAGACATCGGAAAAGCGTGAAAACGACAAGCCGATGTTCAACTCATTGTAAAAATTGGAGTGAACCATGACTGATCTAATTCTCGACAGCACACGGTCGCTGAACGTGGTCTTTGCGGAGACCGCTGTAATCCGTGATTTCAAAGAAGCCGAGCCCCTCGCCGTTGGCGATTCGGTTTACATAAACGCGGCTGGCAAGGCTGGACTTACAAACTCTGACGGCGTTGCGCCTGCGAAGGCGCAAGGGCGCGGCATTGTTGTGAAGCGTCAAGGCTCCACCGTATCGGTGATGAAAAGCGGTTATTTGGGAGGCTATGACCTTTCAGGTCTTGCGTATGACGCGCAGTTGTTCCTTTCGGCAACCCCCGGAAAGTTGGCGGACGCAGAGGGAACTATTTCTGTTCCGTGCGGGCGCGTTTCCTGTCTGACCAACGAAAGCCTGACAAAAGTGATGTACGTCAACTTCGACTGGATCACCCAGTTTGCATAATCCATAAGGAAACTCACACATGACTGCAACAACTATCGCAGGTATTCTGCAAATTGAAGACTCTGAAAACGTTCTGGTCAACACGGTTGGTCAGGAAACCATATATGACGCGATCGGCGAATACAGCGCGACGCTGAACGAAAACCTGAATCGCATCATCGGCTTGTTTGTGGAAAAAACCACGTCGAGCCATTCGTGGAAATACCACATGCCCGGCAACCGCGAGTTGCAAACGCAGGGCGGTATGGCGCGCGCGGGCGAACAGAAGTTCAAGGTTTCGTACGATGTGGCTTTGCCCATCTTCCAGTTTGGCGACGCTTTGGGCGGCACGTTTATTGATATGGCGTACATGAGCGTTGCGGATGTCGACCGCCAGGTAATTGAAATTACCAACGCCGGTCGGCGCACGCTGCGCAAGGAAATCTTGAAGGCGTTGTTCAATAATGCGGATTTGTCTTATGACGACATCAAGCAAGGCAGACTAATCGTCAAGTCGCTGGCTAACGGCGACGCGACAGAATACGCGCCTTTGCCCGGTTATGACGCGCTCGCCACCGCGAATCACTTTGCTGTGACCGGTTACGCAACCGCTTCTATTGGCGGAGCGGACGGCACTACGAATAACCCGATCAAGACTCACGCCGACACCATGCTTGCGCGTTTCCCCGACGAATACGACGCGATTGTGTTTATTGCAAACAACATGGCTGACTACGTGAAGGGTTTGACAAACTTTATGGAAGTCGGCGACCCGCGCATTGTGAAGGGCGGTTTGGCTGACCGCCTGACGAACCTGCCCGGCGGCGTACCCGGCAAGGTCATTGGTCGTTCGGACGAGATGTGGGTCAGCGTGTGGCCCGATTTGCCCCCAAATTATTCT
Organism: Anaerolineales bacterium; assembly: GCA_028689195.1. Lineage (GTDB taxonomy): Bacteria > Chloroflexota > Anaerolineae > Anaerolineales > Villigracilaceae > Villigracilis. Next base: position 1,856 of record JAQTWR010000088.1, read on the forward strand.
TATAGCATTGCGCCTTCTTACGAGAAGCCTTTGCAGAAGCGCATTGACCCGCCCGCGACCGGCTTGCCCGGCGACCTGCGCCTTATCAAACAAAGCGACTTGTTCCCGCTTGAAAAAAGCGAATGGATGTGGCGCTTTGGCATGGGCGTTGTAAATCGCTTGAACGGTTTTGTGCTCGAGTGCGGCGCCGGCGGTACTTACACCGTGCCGACCAGTCTCGAACGGTAGGCGACTTATGGCATCCGAACAGATTCTAGCGGCGCGGCGCGCGCAAGCCATTGAAAAACAGGCGCGCGAGTTGGTTAACATCAACCGAAAGTTGAGCCTGATTATGGCGGAGTTGAAGATTCAGGATACTGAAATTTCTGAAACGCCCCCAGTTTCTCAAATACCTGATGCGATTAAGGAAGAACCGCCTGCGCCGCGCAAAGGCAAAAAATAGCAACAACGGGGCGGGAGCGCCTCCCGCCCCGTTGTTGTATCGGTTTATCTGGATAATTCCATAATGGCACTTACCCGCACTCAAATAGAAAAACTTCTGGTCAAGCGCGCTTCAAAGCGTATGGCATTCGTCGGCATGGACGGTATTACCGATGACGGAACGAACGCCGACTTGAACGAACCTATTTCCACCGCCCTGCAACGGATGGGAATTGCGCCCGCAGATATTACAGAGATCAAGGACGCCGACCTGACAAGGGTCGAGAATCCCCTCGAACTGATTGATCTGGCGGAGTTGCGTTTATTGGAAAACATCCTCGGCAATATGGATATGGTCGATATTACGGTCGGAGATCGCAGCGAGCGGTTGTCGCAATTTACCGCAGACCTGGGCAAGGCTATCGAGCGCAAGCAGATGCAGGTCGAAAAAGAGTACGGATACGGTCTTGGCGCGTTGACTGCGGGCGTGATAAGCCTGAATTTCCAGCAGAAGCATAACGACGCATTTGACGAGGGCAACTAATGGCGCTTGATATTCGCGAGGGCGATATTCTGGTTATTGGCGGCAGGGAATACCCGATCAGGTTTTGCGGCGATTATTCTTTCGCGCCCGGATCAACTTCCTCGATGCGGCGCATGTGTTCGACGACGGCGAGCACGAAGCGCAGCCCTGCAGTAGTGGGCGGCGTACGCGGCGACCCAGAAGTCAAATTGACGGGAATCAAGTGCGCGCCGCTTGACCCTGTATCGCAACGCGAGAGTCTTGCGCTACGCAATGTGACGCAAGCGCCGTATGAACTGCTTAAGACCATCATGGACGGCGGCGATATGTTCTATACGCTGTTTGTCGAAAACATCAGGAAGGCGTAAATGATTCGTTCAATTCAAGGCTTGCAGCAGGCGCAGCGAGGCAACTTAAAGACAATCGCGGCGATGAAGCCGGGCGGATCGCTTGAAAAAGGCGTGAGGGTTGGCACGCTGGCGGCGCACCGATATGCGGTGGCGCTGACGCATGTGGATACGGGAGCGCTGCGGGCAAGTCATCGCGTGAAGATGAAAAGGACGTGGAGCGGTCCGACGGGCACGGTTTACATCGACCCGAACGCGCGCAATCCGCGTTTGATGGCGCAGAGAACGGCTGTATATGGTCCCTTTGAACATGCGCGCGGCGGCGAACACGCCTTCTATAAAAATACGTCAGACCGTTATGGATTTCAGATTGGACGAGCGGCGCTGGCTGTGATCGTAAGAGGTTTCCCAAAATGACCGCAAGCCGCAAACAATTACGCGCCGACTTAAAGGCGTATTTTTCTCCGCTTATTACCGCTTTGCAAAGCGAGGATGATTTTTACAAGTACGAACCCGCCGACTATAAAAGCCGCTCGCCCATCGTCTTTCTGAATTCGGGCGGCGCGGCGCACCCAGCGCATACAAAGGCGCTGGACAGCGAGTTTCTTATCAACGTGCATTTGCTGGCGTTATATGCGGATTTGAACGGCGGAATCTACAACGAGGAAGCGGCGTCAAATTTGCTGGACGACATGGAACAGCAATTGAGCGCGGCGGTTGAGGCGAAGCGAACCTACCCCGGCAAGTGGCAGTTCATTGGGTTCGAGGGTGATTCGCAAGCAGACGAGCCGCAGCAGGTCGGCGGAGATTTGTATCTTCACGAAGTGGTCACCCTACGAGTAAGGATGTATTGATGGCAAAGAAAAATCAACTTAACAATGGCGCAAAAGTTATGGTCGTTGCAAGGGCGCGCCTGATCTCGCGCTCGACAAATGAGATTTTTGAAAAGGGCGCGATATTTTACGCGAATCCTGAAACGGCAGACGAACTCATTACGCTCGGTCTTGTGGAGTTATCTGAACAACACGATAAGACCGAGATTACCCAACAAGAAGAGGAGAAATAACTATGGCACAAACAACCGGACAAATGTCTTTTGCGGACGCGAAGGTCGAGATCAAGATCGCGGCTGGCGCATGGGTTGACATCGGCGGCGAGTTCACAAAGATCGAAGTGGACGGCGGCGAGCGCAAAAGCGGCGAGGCATTCACACAGACCGGCGATACCCCCGTACTGACCAAGGGCAAGCGCGAAAAGTACACCGTGAAAGGTTCGGTAGTTTACACGGAAGGCACAACTACGCCGTGGAAACTGCTTTGGGACGCTCACAAGGCTGGTTCTGACGTACAGGTGCGCTGGTCTCCTAAAGGCGGTTCTACCGGGGATTACCAGTTTTCAAGCGCGGCGACGGGGAACGTCCTGAAGAATGTGACGCCGCCCGTCGGCGAGGCTTCAAACGGCGACCCGATTATGAGCGAGTTCTCTTTGGAAACCGCCGACATCACTGACGCCGCGATCGTTCCGTAGGCAGGCGCGCTATGAACAGAAAAAAAGACAATCCCGTTACGAAAGCCAAGACGGTTTCTCTGAATATTCAGATTGATCGCGGAAAACTCACGCTTGGCGATTTGCGCTTTATGAGCAGCATGGCTGGGAAGAGCGGTAAAAACAAGATTTCTCCAGAGAGTATGGATCGCATGTTTGCCTTGCTCGACCGCGCCGTAATCGGCGGCATTGACAATATTCCATTGGATGCGATGCCGCAGTTGATGGATGCGTTTGGTGAGGCTATTAGCGCGGAGACGGAAATAAAAAACTAAAGGCGCAGGTGGCGGCGCATTTGTGGACGGACGCCCCCGCGCCCTGGGAATACGTAAGGCTTGTATTGGGCAGAGACGTGTATCACTGCCGTCCTGATGAAGTAGATAACGTCTCGGCACAGTATGTCATCGAAGACCTGGCGATGCTTTCTATCGAGAATAAGGTCAATAAACAAAGAACGCGCAAATGACAACGACTTATCAGATCAACATTGTTGTGCAAGGACAGGATCGAGCATCGGGACCGCTCGGTTCTGTTCAGCGCGCGCTTGGAGGTCTTGGAAGCATCGCCGGCGGCATTCTGGCTGCGGGGACGCTTCTCGCAATAGCCAACGGAATTATGAATTTGGGCAGGGAGGCTCTCGATAGTTACGCCAATTACGAGCGACTCGGCATGGCGTTGCAGTCGCTTGTGGCGCGAGAGATGGTAAGCACTGGACAATCCGCCAACCTTGCCGCCGCAATGGGAGCGGCAAGCAAGAAGGCGGGAGAGTTGCAGGGATGGGTTACAAAACTTGCCATCCAATCTCCATTTAAGGAAGAAGATATTGCCACTTCATTACGGCTTGGCTTGTCCTATAGTTTCCAGACGGCTGAAGCGCAAAGATTGACGATGGCGATCGGCGATTACGCAGCGGGCGCGGGATTGAGCGGCGAGGCGATGAAGAGCGTTGCCCTAGCGCTGGGGCAGATCAAAGCGAAGGGCAAGTTAGCCGGTCAGGAAGTGATGCAACTGACGAATGCCGGACTGCCCGTGCGCGATATTCTGGCGAAGGCGTTTGGCGTTACCACCGCGGAGTTGGAGGAGATGCAGTCTAAAGGACTCATCCCCGCAAACAAGGCGATACAGGCAATCGTAGAGTCTCTTGAGAAAGATTTTGGAGGCTCCATGAAAGCGCAGGCGGGAACATTCTCTGGCTTGCTGACTTCTCTCTCTGAGATTAAGGACGTTGGATTGCGAACGTATTTCGAGGGGACGTTCAAATCCATACAACCTTACCTGACTAATTTTGTAGACAAGTTCTCAGACCCCGCGTTCATGGCGAATTTGGGCGCGATGGGAGAGAGACTTGGAAAATTTGTGTCTGTCGGCATCAACGGGCTTATCGCGCTTGGTATGTCAATAGACTCTTTTTCAAAGTCGGCTGCGGCAAAATCAGCAACAGACAATATCAAAAAAATATTTTCCGTACTCGCCCAGCCTAAGATTGCGAAGGCGGTGCGCCAGGTATTCGGAGGTATTAAAGGCTTTCTGGATAAATTGAGCGCGAAGGCGCTGCCGTTTGCCGTAGATATGTTTGAAAAACTTGGGGGGTGGTTTACGGAAAACGGGCCGCTGATTGCGGCGACTGTACAGAAATTAGCCGATAACTTCGATAAATATTTTCTTCCCGCGTTGATGCTAGTTTGGAATGTAGCGGCGCCGATATTGAAGGGACTTCTTGACGTCATTCTCGGCGTTGTGAAGATGGTCATGCAGATATTCACAGGCGATTGGGCTGGCGCCTGGGATACGTTTGTGCAAATTCTCAACGACGCGGGGCGCGCTGTTTGGGACTCGATGTGGGCATTGTTCGCGGGTATCGCGACGATCATGGGTACTTCGTTGGAGGAGATCGGGAAGACGTGGTCGGCTAACTGGGAACAATTCAAGAGAATACTTTCTGAAATCTGGCTTCAAATCAGCACAACGTGGTCGGCTAATTGGGAGCAGTTCAAGCAGATTCTAAACAAGGTCATGACGCAGATCGGGACGACGTGGTCGGCTAATTGGGAACAATTCAAAAAGATACTCTCGTCCGTTTGGGAGATTATCACCGCATACATTTACGCAAAAGTCACGGAGATATATAACTCGATTACTACGTGGATTGACGAGATTATCGGATTCATTTCCGGCAGTTATGACGATTTTTTGGCGGCTGGTTACAGCATCGTAAACGGTTTGAAGAAGGCTTTTGACGACAGTTACAGCGCCTTCCTCGACGCCGGCTATAACATCGTGGCGGGCATCGAGCAGGGTATTAAGGATGCGTGGGTTGCGCTGATTAATACATTTGACGGGCTGATTGCCATGCTGCCTGAAGCGGTGAAGAAGATACTTGGAATTGCGTCTCCGTCAAAGGTGATGGCGTGGATTGGCAAGCAGATCATGCTCGGACTTGCAAACGGGATTACGGCAAACTCGCTGCTTCCGCAGGTTGCGTTGAACGCGGCAATTGGAAACTTTAGCGGCGGACAGTTTGCGAGGGGAACGTCAAATTATACAAGCACATCGAGGGACGACTCTTATAAGCAGTACGCGCCCGCCTACGTCTCTCTGAACGCCAACGGGCAGAGCCTGGAACAAATACTCAAAGGTTTGAGGACGCGCTAATGCAACTGCAATTACTTTCATATAACTCGAACATCCTTTCGCCAAACTATAACGGATGGGTCGCGTACCCCGCGCCGATGGGACTTGAAGCGCAGCCGGATTTTCTGGAGGTTGCGGGCAAGTCTTCGGAGTATACAGGCAAGAGTTTCGGCGGCGGTTACTTGACTATTCAAGTCCGCTATGAAGACGATTTTTCAAACGTTCATCTTCGCGAGGACGAGATCAAGCGTTGGTTTAATACAAAGGACGAAACCCCGTATAAATTGCTGGCTCAGGATATTGCGGACGATAATCGGCAGTGGTATACGATGGCGACTCCCATCGCCATCCAACAAGATAATAATTCGGCGATCATCGTGATGGCGCTGGAAGACCCGTATTGGCGCGTCGAGACGGTTTCGAGTTCGACGTGGTCTGTTACGGATTCAATAGATACGCACAACATCACTTGCATTGGAGAAACCGCCGCGCCTGTTTTTTCGGTTACGCCTTTCTCTGCGAAGAGCATAGGATTCCTTAACTATCGCTTTGTGGAGGTCATGCCGCCATCCGCAACGAAGGCTCTGCCAAGTTACCCGCTTAACCTTGGGAGTTTTAATACGGCGGCGCTGGTCGCCGGAAATAAGGCTTTGCCTTCAGGGTTTGATTTTCGCGTCATGGTTGACGGAGTAGAGATACCGCGCTGGTTTGGATCTTCTACAGCGGCGTTTGGCACGACGCAGACAAATATCTGGGTAACGCTTTCATGGAGACCCGCCGTGACATTTACGCTTGGCGCAGCGATTGCGGCGACAGGGGGCGTCTCGTCTATTCAGTTTGCGAATACCCAGGCTAATAGAATCGCTATTGCGAAATTGCCGGCAAGAGGAATTTTGAAGATCGCCACCGGGGCAAACTTCGAGTATTTCACTTACACCGGAAAGGATACGACGAAGTTGACGCTTACGGGGACGATTCGCGCCACAAAGTTGTCGTCGCCAATCGCGCATAGCGTCAACGATGTTTGCACCTGGATTCAGCACGACATCTGGTTTGTGTATAACAATCCCGCGGCTACCGACCCTGCGTACAGCAATAGAAACAAACCCATGTTCGATCTCGACCTTTCTACAAATACATCATGGACGTACACGGAGTTTTATGAAGAAGGCACGCCGCGCGCAGGCATGTGGAATAAGTCGTTGCTGTCCTCTACGTTAAAGACAAGCGCCCCATATACGGGACCACATGGAAGCAGCGCCGACCCAGCAACGGAGGCGGGACTGCGGATAGCGACGAAACGAGTAAACAATATCGAGAAGGCGGAAACCGCCGCGCTTTTGTGGTCGATTAACTGCCCGGCTGGATTTACCCGCATCGCTTCCATGACTGGCGAGGAGTACAAGTATACGTCGTATAAATTTCCAATCGTCGAGGTCAAGAAGTCTAAGGACGCGATTAACTACGTAGTCGCATCCACCATTGCGACCGCGACCGCTCCGAGGGTCTGGCAAGCATGGTCAATCACCAATCTTTTTCTAAACGGAAGTTATACACACCTGCAGGTTTCGATGAGCGGAACGCTCCCTGCTTTTGCGGGCAACGAAGTTTGTTATGAAATGCAGGGTTTTACGGGCATCGTCGATAGTTCCGCCGTTCCGATCGCGACTATAAACGCGGAGAGTTCCACCTATTACCTGGACGCAAAAATCACAAACCTGAATACCGGCAAGGCGATTTTTGTGACCTACGCGATGAAATTGGGCAGCACGTTGACCGTAGATTGTTCGACAAGAAGCGTGACCTACGGGGACGGAACCAACGCTCATGCGGCGT
>JAQTWR010000089.1 GCA_028689195.1 Anaerolineales bacterium
ACGACACCTGATATCCCTGCTTGGCAATTTGCATCGCCATATAAAAATCGTCGTTGATGATTCCGTCGGGCGGAGGCGCAAACAAGTCGCGGCGCAGCGCAAGGATTTCGCCTACGATTCCCGTACAACATCCCAGCAAAGATTCGTTCTTTTGAATGAAAGATTCATACTTCCAATAAAGTCCTTCTGATTCGCCCAAGCCGCCGTCGCCCGCTTCGATGGTCCGCGCGCCCACCACTGCGCCCACTTTCGGGTCGGCAAAAGGCGCGGAGATTTCGCGCGCCACGTCGGGATCATAACTATTGGACGCGTCGGAGAACAGGACGATCTCGCCGCGCGCCTGAAGAATCGCGCGATTGATCGCCGCCATCTTTCCGCGACGCGGCGGATTATACGCAAGCTCCACGCCGCGCCCGGCGTAACTCTTGATAATTTCCTGCGTGCGATCCTCCGAGCCGTCATCCATCACCAATATCTGCAACCGTTCGCGCGGATAATTCAACCGCAAACTGTTTTCTATTTTCTCGGCGATGACCCGCTCTTCATTAAACGCCGCGATCAAAAGCGTTATATACGGAACAGCCGCGCCCTCCGTTTTTGGCGGGGAAACAAAACGCGAAAACAGCCAAATCAAAAACGGATACCCTGCGTAAGCGTACGCGATGCAAACGACAAAAATCCAAAAAAGAATACCCAACATCAAGCCGCCTCCATATTGGATTGGGATGCAAGTCTTCGATACAGCGCCGATAATTTATCTGCGACGGCAGTCAGGGAATATTTTTGCGCGATGGTTTCCCTGCCCTTCGCGCCAAGCCGCGCCCGCGCGTCCGCGTCTGATAAAAGGGAGAAAAGCGCGGCGCGCAATTCCTGCGCGTCGTCAGGTTGAATCAAAATACCGTTCGCGCCGTCTTCGATAATATCCGTCGCGCCGCCAACCGAAGTGGCGATGGACGGCAAACCCGAAGCCATCGCTTCGAGAAGCGAATTCGATAATCCCTCCGTTGCGGAAGGCAGCACAAAAATATCCGACGCGCAAAGATAGGGAGCCACGTCTTTTACGTTCCCCTCAAACCTGACATTCGCGCCAGCCTTTTGTTTGAGGTTTTGTTCTTCCGTCCCCGCGCCTAAAATCAGCAGGGTCGCATCGGGGCGTCGCTCCAATACGCTGCGCCACATCTCGATTAAGTGATGGACGCGCTTCTCGGGGTCGAGCCTTCCCGTAAACGCGACGATCAAACCGTCGGGAAGGCGGAGCGATTGGCGCAAGGCTGCTTTACGTTCCGCAGGAAGCGGCGCGAACCTATTCAAATCAACGCCGTTGGGAATAAAAATTCGTCTTTCGGGCGGAACGCCAATTTCGGATAATTCCCTGTCAATCTCGCTGCTGATAACGATAAAGGAGTCAATGCCGCGTTTGAGAGACGCGATGCGGCGCGCGCCGAAAGCGCGGTTTTTGAGTTTCGCCAGATCGCCCAGTTCGCCGCCGCGCAGAACCTTCGCGACGATGGGCGTTCCAAAAATCCGCTTTGCCATGACCGCCGTCGTAGCGGGCGATAATAACTCGTGCGCGTGAATCACATGCGGATTGAATCTTCGCAGCATGGGCAGGGCGCTGAAAGAGAAACTTAACGCAGCCAGCGGTTTGGGTCCCGGCACAGGCAGGCGATAGACGGGCGTCTCGCCGATGATTTCAAACGCGGGAAGCGTCGCATCGTATCGGCGCGTTAGAATGCAAATTTCGATATTGCGCTCTTTCAGCAAAGGCGCAAGCGACGCGAGTTGCCTTTCCGCGCCGCCCAATCGCGGATAGTAGGCTTGAATGAGCATGGCAACGCGAAGTTGAAAATTATTATTCATGGGTTTGTTCGGCGGCTAATTCGTCCATCAACGCTATCAATTTACGGACATGCCGTTCTTTGGTGAATTGCGTTTGGGCGGCGCGCTGCGCTCGATCTACCATGCGGGCGACAGCCTCGGTATTGGCTGAATCCAGCGCCCACGTTAACGCTTTCACAAAACTTTCGCTGGAGCCGTCCACCACCAAGCCGCTCTCGCCGTTTTGGATATGGTCGTTAACGCCGAAAACTTCGCTGACGATGACGGGCTTTCGCAGCGCCATTGCGTTCAAATAGGTCTGCTGACCGGACGATCTCGAAAGTCCCTTTTTGAGCGGAACGACAACAGCCGCCGCAGATTTCATCAAATTTACAAACTCGGCGTGAGAAACTTGACCCGCCCGAATATTGGCGGGCAGATCAGTCCTGCCTTCTAACAAGCGCGAAGCGATGACAAAACGCTGTTTCGGCATTCGTCTGGCAGCCTCGATCAACGGCTCGTAATCTCGAAGCGAATTTCCGCCCGCGAAAACGTGATTTCCGTCAGGCGGGGCGGGTGCGGCTAATTCTTCTTCGGTGAGGGAGAAAAAATATTGGCAGCATCGAATCTTGGATTTGTCCACGCGCCACAGCAAAGGAAATTTTTCAATCTCTTCCGAGGATAATACGATATAGCGGTCTACAGCCCGGTCAGCCAGATAAATCAACAGGCGATCCATCAAAGCGCGGAAACCGCGATTCGGCTGCCACATATCGCCGTGCAAGGCAATCAGGGGGCGAGAACGCTTGAAGCCCAACAAGATAATCGCGAGAACGTCGGGATGAATCCGCCCTGAGGAACTATTGAGCAGCAGGGCGTCATGGCGTTTGGCGGATTCGAGGATTGCAAAAACGCGCTTGACCTCGTCCCAAAGCGAATGGCGCGCGGGCGGAATATACGGGGTTTCGATAAACGTCACCCGCCCGCCCTCGTTGTATTGGGCAGCCCTTTGAAATGTAGTCGCAAATTTGACGTGGCGGTTTTGTTCGTCGGATACGTTTTTCATATCAGCGGATTCCATTTCTGCAACCATAACTCCAATGCGGTGACGAAGTAGACGCGCCCATACGCGACCAACCTGCTTATGGCGGGGTCGGTGCGCTGGCGGGAAATCACAGCCCAATAATCGTCAACATAACTGGGCTGGAGTATAGCGCGCCAGCGCGCGTTCGGCGCGAATAACAAATCCTTGAGAAACGCCTGCACTTGAGGCGAACTGCTCCATTGGTCGAAGGGAAAATCAAAACCATGCTTCGGGCGGTTTACGATTTCAGCGGGCAAATAACGGCGGGCTAGGCGATAAGCAAGATATTTAAGTTGGCTTCCCTTGATTTTGAAACGGTTCGGAAGCGCTTCTGAAAATTCGAGCATCGCGTTATCGAGCATCGGCGGTCTTATCTCCAATCCAAAAGCCGAACTGGTGACGTCCACCTTTCGCAAATAACCTCCTTGAAGTCGTATGCGAAGTTCGACGGCGAGCATTTGGTCCAACGGGTCGAGCGTTTCATCCAACAAGTACGGACTGATGCGGTTGGAGGTTGGTCCGCCTGCCAGAGCCGCCTCTCGAAAAGAATCGGTGTAGGTTTGCGTTAATCCGCGCTCCGAATAAAGCGTCATCAACTTGACGATTCTCTCGGCTAGGCTGCCTTGCGCGTGTTCCCAGGCTTTAGCCAATTGATGCGGCAGCCGCAAAGGCGATCTTGAAGCCGCGCGCAATAACGGCTGCGCGATAGAATCAGCCCATTGTAGATTTACAAGCGGCGCGATTTTTCTCAAGCGAAGATGTTGGGGATACCCGCCCAATATTTCGTCGCCGCCATCGCCGGAAAGCACAACCTTCACCTGTTTTGTCGTGACCTGACTTAACAAAAAATTGGGCAGGCTGGCTGGGTCGCCAAAGGGTTCGTCGAATTGTTGAATGCAGCGGACAAGCGTTTCGGGCGTAGCCGTGTTCATCGAAACGGGAATTTTATGATGGCGCGTATGATACAGTTCCGCAACCTGACTGGCGTAAAGCGACTCGTCGTAGCCCGATTCGTCGAACGTTACGTTGAACGTATCCAGGTCTTTGACGTGATGACGAGCCAGCATGGCGACGACCAACGACGAGTCAATGCCGCCCGAGAGGAACGCGCCCAGCGGCACGTCTGATAAAAGATGGCAGCGCAGCGAATCTGACAGGGTCTCTTCCAATCGATTCAGCCATTCTTCTTCAGAAACGCGATTGTCGGGCTTCGGCGTCCATTGCCAATACACGCCTTGACGCTGCCGCCCATCCGCGCCGATTTCCATCCAACTACCCGGCGGCAAAAATTTAATATCAGCCCAACAGGTTCGCGGAGCGATTGGATGCCCAATCGTCAGGTAATCGTGAATGCCAATCGGGTCTATTCTGCGTTCGGCGAGACCGGGCAGGAGAAGCGCTTTTTCCTCGGACGCAAAATACAACGCACCGTCTTTTTGCGTCCAATACATCGGTTTGATTCCAACGCGGTCGCGCGCCAGCAACAATCGCTTTGTATTTACATTATATAAAGCGAAGGAAAACATCCCGCGCAGGCGCAGCAAGCCCTGCTCGATTCCCCATTCGCGGATAACCGCCGGTATGACCTCGGTATCCGAAGACGTTTTGAAAACATGCCCACGACTTTCGAGTTCGCGTTTAAGTTCGGGATAGTTATAGATTTCCCCGTTGAACACAATGACGTGTTCCTTCGCGGCGTCCCACATGGGCTGGTCTCCGCTGTGCAGGTCAATGATCGCCAGTCGCCGATGCCCAAGACCAACCCGATCATCCTGCCATAAATTGCTTCCGTCTGGACCGCGATGCGCGAGCGCGTTTGTCATATCGCGCAAAAGCGCTTCGGATTCCGATTTGCCAAAATACCCTGCGATGCCACACATAAATAGACGACTCCTGTCGAACGTTTTTTTCAACGACGAAATAGGCGTTTGCCACTAGGTTAAGCAAGCCTTTTATAATATTTTTTATTGGACAGCACAAACGCCCTCTTTTGGCGCATTCCGGCAATCCAGATACTCATCGGCTGCGGGAGCAATCTATAGACGGATTTAAGAATGCGACGCGCCGCCGATTTGGAAGGCGCTTGACCGCCGCCCTGCTCCCACAGCGAAATGTAATCGCTTTGCAGGGGAAAGTTCCTGAACAAGGGAACGTTTTCTATTTTTACAGCCTCCGCCAACATGGTCACGGGACCGTGCGTAAGCAGTTCCACGCGGGTATGCGCGCTTGCTGGGTCTACGACCTCATACGCGGCGCGATGCGGAGACATTTCAAAACTTGGGAAGACGCCCTCCGTCACCACAATCCGCCTTAGTTCAAAACCGTTTTCTTTCGTAAAAACGCGGAACATCAACTCCGGGCTGAATTGGAAGAATCCATGTCCGCAAAGATTGTTCGACGGCGAGGAGGTGAAAAGACTACCGCCAATTTTAACCATGTTCATCAAATTGCTAATGGCGGTTGGAAAATTGAAGATGTGTTCCAGCGCGCCGCAGTCAATCACTACATCGAATGCGTTTTTCAGGCTTTCGGGGATTGGCTGATTGAAATCGTGGATGGTATCCGCGCCTTCGTAATCTGACGCGTCGAAAACCGTTCTGTCGGTCACGCCCAAAAAATCGGCGAGGAATTGATCCGAATAGTCGCCGAACTTATAGTTTTTCAGCGGCTCGACCGTAGAATTTGGAAAGTTTGACCGATACTCGCGCCGAAAGTACGCCGTTTCTGATGGGTGCAGGTAAAGCGATAAATGTCCGAGGGTGGCGGTCTTTGCGAAAGATACGCCCTTCAAGCGCGCGTCAAAAAATATCCTAGCATCCCAGTAACAAATCGCCATGACAGTCCTCCAATCAAACGGATTTCATTTCATCACCCCTTTGTATATTTCAAAAAGTTGTTTGACCCACGCCCCAGGGCTGTGAGCCAGCAAAACGCGGGCTTGGGCGTTTGCCCCAAACTCCGTGCGCAAAGAAGGGTTGGCGCACAAACGCTGCAAAGCGTCTGCCAAGCGCTTCGGTTGACGCGGGGGGACTAAAATTCCCATATTGTCCTGTATGACGTACGGAATATCTCCGACGTTTGTCGCCGCCACAGGCAGCCCCGCCGCCATCGCTTCGAGGATGGCAATGGGAAGCCCCTCCCAATGCGACGAGCTCGCAAAAATATCGCTGGCAGCCAACAACTTGGGAACGTCATTGCGCGAGCCAAGCAGACTTACCATCTCTTGCAAGCCCAGTTCTTCAATTTTGGACGACAAATGGTCGCGCAGTTCGCCAATGCCCGCAATCGCCAATCGGGCGGGAGTATGGTTCTGCTTCAGAATATACATGGCGTCCAGCAGGTCGTCATAACCTTTTTGCGGAAAAAGCCTTCCGACCGCGAGGATGAGAATTTCCTGCGGAGCCGCGCCCAACTGACCGCGAAGAGCTAACCGCTCTTCAGGAGAAATACTGACCGAAGAGTCCACCGCGTTGAGTACGATTTCCATCGGCTTCTTTCCCAATCGAGGTTGATACGCTTTTGCGACTTCATATCCCACCGCAATCACCGCGTCAGCCCAGCGTTTTAGCGCGAAAATCTCCAACCCGCGCCAGCGGTCTGCCTGCGTATTGTGAACGGAAGCGACGACGGGAATGCCCGCCAATTTAGCCGCCAGCGAACCAAGTATGACGGCGTACGTCAAATGAACATGCGCGACGTCGAATTTTTCCCGCCGCAGGTAACTCACGAGCCGAAAAAAACGAAACGGGTCAATCAGGTTTCGTCCGCGAAATTCAACCACCTGCGTATTGATGGAATGGAGTTGCTCCAAAAACGGCGTTTCGGGATAAATCCGCAAAGCAATCACGGTTGGATGAACGTCGAACTGCGGCGCCGCCGCCGAAAACGTAACCAGCAGGCGTTCCGCGCCGCCGACATATAATCCGTCAATCAATTGAGCGACACGCATGGCTATAAGTTCCTGTCGCGTCTTTTGTTCCGCGCGGCTTGCAGCACGGTGAGGCGCAGATGAAATCGCGCAAGATCGAGCGAGCGGTCGGGAATCAGGCGTGGAAAGAGCAGAGGGTCGTCCTGTTTGAGGCGGGAGATTCTATCGCTCATGGTAAACGCCATTTGAATCCCTTCCTCTTTCAACGCCTGAGCCAAGTCGGCGCTGATGGCGTGGTCGCGCCCGTCGGGGTAGGCAAATATAGGAAGGCTGCGCCCAATTTCCCGTTGAAGCAGCGCCTGCGAAGCGCGGATTTCTTCGCGCGCTTTTTCCAAAGGGATGTGCGTGAGGATGGGGTGATTATGGGTGTGAGAGGCAATGACGACGCCCTCGCCAGCCAGCGCGCGAAGTTCGTCCCAGTTCAATACGTGGGAAATATTTTTATTCGACGGCGGCTCGATTTCGCCGCACAGTCGTTCGATTTCGCCGCGCACTTTTTCAAACGGCTGCATCCGCACATAATCTGCCAGCGCGTCGAAAGCGGTTTGCCGCGCAGAATCATCGGCGAGAGAAAAATGCCCCAGGGGCGTATCCGCTTCTTGAAGATGCGTGGAGGTCAGCGCGTTGAACAGGCGATCCCACCAGAATATCCCGTCGCCGACGAAGGCGGTCGGCACAAACAGGACGGGATGAATTCCATATTTTTTTGTGATGGGGAAAATCGTATCTTTGAAATCACGGTAGCCGTCGTCCACCGTTACCAGCACAGCCTGCGGCGGAAGGGGTTTCCCGCCGTTGATTGCGTTCAAAACGTCCCCTGCCGAAACGGGATTGAAACACGCGGCGACCAATCGCATCTGCTCTTCAAATTGGCGCGGCGCGGCGCTGACGAGGTCGTACGACCGCCTTGAAATCTCGCTGTCAGTTTGGTCTACCCGATGATACGCGAGGACGATGAGGTGATTCCCTTTTTCGTGCAGCGGAAATTGAAGCAGGCGAATTAATCCCGTTTTTTCGGAGATATTTAGCGCAAGGTCTTTGACGCGGCGCGGAATCATACTGCCGCTCCGTCGCTGGAAAATCTTCCGCCCAGCATCTGCCGCGCCATCTTCCAAATAGACATGGTGACCACGCGATTGATCAGCCAGGAGGAGACGAGGTAGGTTATTAATCCGCTGGAAAGTTGCAGCGCCAAAATAAGCGCATCGCTCGAACCCCGCATTTCCCACGAGACGGCGCCCATCGCCAACGCCATGATTCCGGCGCAGATAAGGGGTTTGAAAATCGCCTCGACAACGTGCGCGACGGGAATTCCCAGTATTTTATTCACGATTACGATTTGCGCCAGCGCCAATAGAATCACGCGAATCAAATGCGCCCAAGCCACGCCGACGATGCCGTAATACGAGCCAAACCATAAGGCGAAGATTGTGAAAACAATGGTGGACAGGCTTATCGCGTTGAGAATATCGGGGCGCCCCATGGCTTTGTAGGCGTCGCCGAAGTTGTAGGTGATTGTGTACGTCATCGCGTATAACGATAATATCTGCATGACGGGGATCGCCGCTTCCCATTTGTTTGTGTAAAACGCAAGGATGAAAGCCGAACTCGCCATAGAAAGCCCAACGCCTGTGGGGATAGCGACCCACGAAACCAGTTGAACCGTTTTGCGGACGCTTGCCTGCAACGCTTCGCGGTCGTTTTGAAGTTTTGCATACGCGGGATACGCCACGTTGGATATGACCGACGGAAGGCTGATGATCGCCAATTCTGGCGCGCGAAAACCGAGCGTATACAAACCCAGTTTTTCCGTACCGAGCCGCCTGCCAATAATCAGATAATCAACATTATCTTCCAAAGCGCCGAGGATATTTTGGACTACCATGAATTTTCCGAAGCCGAAAATTTCGCGCGTCACCCGCGAGTTCCACGCGCGCGAAGGGCGCCACGGGCTGACCAACACCAAAGCAATTGACTTCACCACGTTTCCGATGATGACGCCCCAGACAATTGCCCACGCGCCAAATCCCATCAACGCCAGCGCTATCGAGCCAATCCCTTTGCTGATGGATTGGGCAAGGGTTGGCAGGAGGCGTTCTTGAAATTTGAGTTCCTTGACAAGCAGCGCGTCGTGGATGGTGGTCAACCCCGTCAACACATAGGTCGAAGCCAAAACGGGGAAAATAACCGCAATTCGAGGTTCTCGAAAGAAGGCGACCACAATGGGCGTAAGGGCAATGGACGCGAGAAAAAGTAAAATGCCGGACGCGGAAGATAAAA
>JAQTWR010000090.1 GCA_028689195.1 Anaerolineales bacterium
CGAACCGTTTGCTGCCGTGGAATCGTCCCTTTGTGGTCTGGCAGGTTGTTTCGCATAAATTCATGCGCCCGCTTGTGCCGTTGTTTATGATCGGCGCGTTGATTGTCAATCTGCTGGCGCTGATTTTCCCGCAGCGGGGCGGCGCGTTTCCTCCGCTCTTTTTGACGCCGCCGTATAACTGGATTGCATTCCTTCTTCAGTTCGCTTTTTACTTTCTTGCCGTCGGCGGCAGGACGCTGGAAAAACGAAATACGGGTTGGCTTCGCATTTTCTATCTACCCACTTTTTTGTTCAACAGCAATTGGGCTGCGCTGAAAGGTATGATTCGATTCTTTACGGGCAAGCAGACTACGCTGTGGGTAAAAACTTCAAAATATGATTCGACGGCAAAGTCGGATGAAGAGGACGCGCCGCTATGAAATTCCGGGAATTTCTTTACCTGCTCCGCTCCGATTTCCATCGTCACATGGGCAAGCCCAATCCGCTGAAAATATTGAGATATTTTCTCGTAATTCCCGGCGTGAAATATTCGTTTTATATGCGCTTGTGCAGGTATCTGCGCGAAAAACCGCTAAAAGCGTTTGGGATGTTTTTCGCGGCTCGCGTTCTATTATTCCATTACGCGATTAAGTTTGGCATTAGCATTCCCGATACCACGCAAATCGGCAGCGGATTTTATATCGGTCACTTCGGCGGTGTTGTGGTCAACAGCAGTTCCGTCATCGGCAGGAATTGCAATATTTCTCATGGCGTGACG
Organism: Anaerolineales bacterium; assembly: GCA_028689195.1. Classification (GTDB taxonomy): domain Bacteria; phylum Chloroflexota; class Anaerolineae; order Anaerolineales; family Villigracilaceae; genus Villigracilis. The sequence goes on from JAQTWR010000090.1 coordinate 758, forward strand.
ATAGGACAATTGAATCGCGGCGCGCGCGCCGGCTGCCCCGTGATTGGCGATAACGTCTTCATTGGACCTGGCGCAAAGATTTTGGGAAAGGTCAAGGTGGGCGACTACGCCGCCATCGGCGCAAATTGCGTTGTGGTTGACGACGTTCCGCCGCACTCTGTAGTTATTGGAGTCCCCGCAAAATTAATCTCAGGGGCTGGCTCCGAAGGATATATCAACAACACCGACTATTAACGCGCCTTATTTGATTGCCTATGAAAACTTTTTAATGAGCGCGATATGAATGTCGCGGCGCTCGTTTGATCGGCAGGTAAATCATGAATCAGACAGGTTGTCTTACGCCCCAAAAAAACAGATTTATTCCCCGTTGGGTCAAGTCCTCTCCGTTTTGGAAATTCATGTCCAACCTAAAACTTGCTTTCAAGCGCATGTCGTTATCGTCGCCGTATTGGGATCGAAGCCGTATTCTGCAAACGTTCAAATATTTCATGGCGGTGGAAAGCGCCGACGCGCGCCGAAGCCTTTTGAACTCGTTCCGCTTCAAAGGCATTAACTTTGAACTGCGCCCGATGGAGTGGAGTTTGATGCAGGCGATTCTTTTGGATGAGGAATATGGCGGGCGGGTTGCGCGATTGTTTGAAGAAAAACCCCCATCTGTGATTATTGACGCGGGCGCAAACGTGGGAATGTTCTCAGTCTATGCGCTTTCCAAATGGAGCGCTGCGAAAGTCCTTGCCGTCGAACCCGCTCCCGATACGTTCGACCTGCTGGAACGAAACCAGAAGAAAAACTCCGCATTCAAGTGGCGCGTGTTTCAATACGCTTTTTGGAAAGAGGATGGAACGGTTTCGTTTGAGAATGGGGGATTGAGCATGGCTTCGCATATTTCCGCAGACGTAAAAGACGAGCAGATTCCGTCCATTCGGTTGGATCATTTTGTGGAAAAATATTTACAGGCAGACGAGGGAGTTTCGCTTTTGAAGATGGATATTGAAGGCGCCGAGGAGGCGGTCTTGAATGCGGCGCAGGGTATTCTGGCGCGGGTATACGCAATTGTGATCGAAATTCACTCTGCGATGTGCGATGAATCTGCGGTTAGGGAACTTCTCGAGCGCGAATTCGATTTCGTGTACGACCTTTCCGCGTCCAGCACGCCGTATCCGGTTTTGCTGGCATGTCGAGAGGCGGCGCGTTAATCGTTCATGTGATCCCTTCTTTTTGTCAGCGCGGCGTCGTCCATCCTCTTGAAAATTTTCAGCACAAGGGGCTGGTTTCCGAGCCAGCTCAAAATTTCAGCCCATAGCGCCAGTAAACCTTGCGGCGGAGTCGGCAGCGCAATCGCGGACGTGAAATCGGCAACGCGGTCGTCAATTTTGAATGTGTATCGCCCCGTCCGCTCGACTTGCGGAGTGAGATTCAAAAACGCGCGCGCTTCTTCGCGTTCTTCGGCGGTCATCCATTGCGGCAGGTCGGAGGTCGCCTTGAAGTTGCAAATCAACGCGAGGTCTTGCAAGAGTCTTTTTTGTTCGGGCGCGAGCGAATTTTTTTTCGACTCAAAATAAACCACATCGGGGTCTATGTGCAATAAAGGACTCAGCCACAATCTGTTCAACGACGTGCGAATCGCGTTCCTTGTTGCGGGAATGGTCGGGTTGTAGAATAGCACCGCGTCGCGGTGTTTTTCCCATTTATGCGAAACATCGGGACCAATGCGAATCGCGTCGCATAAACCCAGCGCGGGCAAAATCGGCGAACCGCAGGTTAAGAAAAACGCGTCGAGTCCCATCGCTTCGCGCATCACGCGCAGCGACTCGCGGTAGGCGGTTTCGCGCGGCATATCTTTATAGCGTTTGCCTTGCAGCGCGCCCGCGTATAAAAAATCCAATTTGAGGTAATCGAAACCCCAGGCGCGGACTTGTTTCATCAGCGCGGCCAGCCATGCGGTTACCTCGGGGCGCGTGGCGTCGAGGGCGAATAAATGTTCGCCCCAGTTGAATCCCGCCGAGACCAGCCCCTTTTCGTCGCGCAGAAACCACTCGGCATGTTCGCGGAATAGCCGCGAAGATTTCGTCGCGATTAGGGGCGCGAGCCATAGTCCCGCGCTTCTTCCCGTTGATTTTATTTTTTCAGCCAGCGCCGCCATGCCTGCCGAAAATTTTTCGTTCGCCTCCCAATCGCCGATATTTTTTTGCCAGCCGTCGTCCACCTGCAAAACGTCAAAAGGCAGGTCGCCCAGCGCGTCGAAAGTTTCGCGCAGAATTTCTTCGTCAATCATGGTGTAGAGGCTGTACCACGAACACCACACGCGCGGCGCGCCGTTCTTCTTTATGTTCTGGAATCGGATTTTCAGCGCGTCGGTATATTCTTTGAAAACGATATTTTCCTCGCCGTAGGATATGAACCATTCCCCGTTGTCCGCGTCGCTCTGACCTTGAAGTTGATTCTCGAGCAGCGATACGTGCGTGTCCACCGTTAACGCGCCCAGCAGCAGAATATTCCCATCTGCAAATTGAACCGCTCCTACCCATGATCCGTTGGGATGCGATTTATGCGCGTGCTCCGCGTTGATTTGCAGCGGATGAAAAATAGCGGGCTTTTGCACGGGCAGCGGCGCGAGATCCGTCCACGCCGCCAGCGACCACGATTGCCAGCCATGACGATAATATTGAATCGGCGCAAACGGCAGGTCAACTTGTATTTCGTTGGCGCGGACAATTTTCGACTTTTCTTTGAGTTCGGCGAATGGGATCTGCTTCATTTATCTCTCTATCATTCTTAACGCCATTGGACTGAAATAAGGGATGAGCCAGATGAACCAAACCGCAACGCTGAATTTGTGAAAATTTTTAATCATCGCCTCGTCTTTTTTGATCAACACGATGGTCGCCCAAATTGCGTGAACGAACATCAAAACGATGGCGAGTACGCCCGATAGACCGTGAATATCATAAGTCATTCCGCCAGCCATATCAAACATAAGCCCTGTGCCCCATGTATCGCATACGAGTCCAAGCCAAAAGAAAACGGTATGCCACACTTTGAGACTTCCTGAGATTCGCTCGCTCCACACCCCGATGGAGTAAAAGATCAACGCCAAATTGATTACGATGAAAGGAACGCTAAGCGCCATGCGATATTTCTCCTGAAATAAATTTCTATCTTCTTATCGTCGCGTCCCGTTCGGGACCCACGCCGATCCATTTGACGGGGACTTCCGCCGCTTCTTCGATCATCTTCACATAGTTTTGCGCGTTGGCGGGCAGTTCGTCAAACGACCTTGCTTTGCTAATATCTTCGCTCCAACCTTTGACGGTTTTGTAAACTAATTCGACTTCGCTCAAACCGTAGGCGTCCACGTCCGCGTATCGTATGCTTTTGCCGTTTATCGCGTACCCCGCGCAGACTTGAATTTCGTCCAAGCCGCTGAGTATATCCAACTTGGTCAGGCATATTTCGGTCACGCCGCTGAGTTGGACGGCGGTTCGCACAATTTCCAAATCAAGCCAGCCCACGCGGCGGATGCGCCCTGTGGTCGCGGCGACTTCTCCAAATTTTTTGTACGCTTCGCTTTCGTAGTCTTTGATTTCGGTCGGCAACGGTCCGCTGCCGACGCGGGTGGTGTACGCCTTTGTCACGCCGATAACGCGCGTGATATGGCGCGGCGGAATTCCAAGCCCCGCAGACGCTGCGGACGGAATAGTTGTGGATGCGGTCACGAATGGGTACGTTCCCCAATCGGTATCCAAAAACGTTCCCATCGCTTGTTCAAGCAGGAAGTTTTTATTTTCCTTCAATCCGTTTTGTACGACGTCGAACAACTCGCGGATGTATGGTTTCAGTTTTTCGTAATATCCGCGATACGCCGCGCGGACTTCTTCGTACTTCAGCGCTTCTCCGCCCAACGCGACGATGATCTTATTCTTCAAAGTCAATTGCATTTGCAAGCGCGACTCGAATATGTCGCTGGCAAAATCCGTCCAGCGGATTCCGTTATAGCTGACCTTGTCGGCGTAAACGGGACCAATTCCGCGACGCGTGGTTCCCGTCGCGCCCGCGCCCTTCGCTTCCTCATATAAACCGTCTAATATTTTATGGTAGGGCATAATCAAATGCGCGCGCCGAGAAACCCAAAAACGCCCGTCAATATTTACGCCCGCTTTGTTGAGCATTTCGATTTCGTCAATCAATACCTGCGGGTCAATGACCACGCCGCCGCCGATTAACCCAACCGTGTTTTGCGCGAAAATTCCCGAAGGCACAAGATGAATTTTGAACGTGCCAAACTCGTTGATGACCGTATGCCCCGCGTTGTTCCCGCCGTTGAAACGCGCCACATAATCCATTTGCCCCGCGAGATAATCCACCGCTTTGCCTTTGCCTTCGTCGCCCCATTGCGAACCAATTACCGCTGTTACCGACATGACATCTCCTTTGATTGTCTGATTCTAATTATCCGTTCTCTGCTCTATCAAGCATTATAATTCGAGCGGTTCAAATTTGGAAAAGAGGAGTTCCCATGAAGATTTTGCAAGATACGGCTTTGACGTATGACGACGTTTTGCTCGTGCCGCAATATTCGGCGGTGGATTCGCGGCGCAAACTTTCGACGCAAACCCGTCTTACGAATCAAATTATGTTACAAATCCCGATTGTCTCCGCGAATATGGACGTGGTCACTGAAAGTGAAATGGCAATCGCAATGGCGCGCGAAGGCGGAATTGGCATCATCCATCGTTTCCTTTCCATTCCCGAACAGGCGCGGCAGATCGAGCGTGTGAAGAAGGCTGAGTCTTTCATTGTGGATAAACCGATCACAATGAACATCGCGCACACCGTCGGCGACTTGAAGAAAATGGTGGAAGAAACCGACACGGGCGGCATCCTCATCTTGAACGGCGACGAAAAACTCGCGGGCATTGTCACTACGCGCGATCTCCTGTTTGAAGACGACGGCAAGCCCGTTGCGGAAATTATGCAAAAGAAAGTCGTAACGGGCGCGCCCGATATTTCTTTGAAAGCCGCCGAGAAAATACTGCACGAGAACCGCATCGAAAAACTTCCTTTGATAAACGAGAGCGGTCACGTCGTCGGCTTGGTGACGTTGAAGGATATTATGAAGATCACGCAATATCCAAAAGCGACCAAAGACTCGCGCGGGCGTTTGATGGTCGGCGCGGCGGTGGGCGTGCGCGATAAGGAAATGCGCCGCGTCGAAGTTTCCCTCGAAGCGGGCGCGGACTGCATCGTGGTGGACATCGCGCACGGCGATTCGAATCTTGAAATTGATATGATCAAAAATATCCGCAGGCGTTTTCCGCAGGCGCAGATTATCGGCGGGAATGTGGCGACCGCCGACGGCGCAAAACGTTTGGTTGACGCAGGCGCAGACGCGGTAAAGGTCGGCGTAGGACCCGGCTCGATCTGCATCACGCGGGTTGTCGCGGGTTCGGGCGTTCCGCAACTCACGGCGTTGATTGAATGCGCCGAAGCCGCGCGCGCCGCGAATATTCCCATCATCGCGGATGGGGGAATCCGCCAGCCGGGCGATCTTGCAAAAGCAATCGCCGCCGGCGCGCAAACCGGCATGATAGGAAGCCTGCTCGCCGGCACGGATGAAAGTCCCGGCTTGGTGATGACGCGCAAGGGACATCGTTACAAAGCTTCGCGCGGCATGGCTTCGCGCGAAGCGACGATTGACCGCAATAAACGCGAAGGCAATGACTTGACTCAAGAAGAGGTCGAAGATTACGTCGCCGAAGGAGTCGAAGCCGCCGTCCCATATCGCGGACGCGCGCGCGAGGTGTTGAATCAACTCGTGGGCGGGCTTCAATCGGGCATGAGCTACAGCGGCGCGGATTCAATTGAAGAGTTTCAAAAGAAGGCGGTCTTTGTCCGTATGACAGGCGCGGGGTTGAGAGAATCTGGCGCGCATGATGTGGAAGTGCTGGGATAGAAAGTTTGCAAGTTTAAAAGTTTGAAGGTCTGAACATTCCAACTTTTAAACCCGCCAACATAAGGAAATTATTATGACTGATCAAACAAAAACATGGATCGAAAAAGATAAAAAACAACTGCACCCGACTTATCATCCCAAAAGCCACGCCAACCCGCTTGTCATTGAACGCGGCGAAGGCGTGTGGCTGTACACCACCGACGGACAAAAAATTCTCGATGGCATGGCGGGGCTGTGGAACGTCAACGCGGGCTACGGGCGCGAGGAACTCGCCAAAGCCGCGTATGACCAAATGAAGGTCATGTCGTTCACGTCCAATTTTTCGGGCATGACGAATCTACCGTCCATCCAACTTGCCGATAAACTCGCGGGCTTTGCTTACGAAGGATTGAACACCACCTTCTTTACGTCCGGCGGATCGGAGGCGAATGACTCTGCGTTCAAGACCGCGCGATATTACTGGAAGCGCAAAGGCAAGCCCGGTAAATATAAAGTCATCGCGCGGAAAGGCGCGTATCATGGAATCACTCTCGCGGCGACTTTTGCCACCGGACTTGAAAAATATCACGCGATGTTCGGTCCCGCGATGGACGGGTTTGTTCACATCCCCGCGCCGAATCCGTATCGCTATGATGGTCAACTCAAAGACGGAGAAACAATCGGTCAAGCCGCCGCGCGCGAACTCGAAGAAGCGATTTTGCGCGAAGGCGCGGATACGGTCGCGGCTTTTATCGCCGAGCCGGTGATGGGCGTCGGCGGCGTGATTGTTCCGCCCGCCGATTATTTCCCACTCGTCCGCGCAATTTGCGATAAGCATGAAATTCTCTTCATCGCGGATGAAGTCATCACGGGTTTTGGTCGCACGGGCGAGTGGTTCGCGCTCAAACATTGGAACGTCAAGCCCGATATTCTCTGCTTTGCAAAAGCCGTCACCAGCGGATATGCCCAACTCGGCGGAATGCAAATCTCCGACGAAATCCGCGAGACAATGGAATCCGCTGCGGATAACGAAGCCTACATGCACGGCTACACTTATTCGGGTCATGCCATGGCGTGCGCGGTTGGACTTAAAAATTTGGAAATCATGGAGCGCGAAAATTATCCCGCGCGCGCAAAGGAACTTGGCAAGCGCTTGCTCGATGGATTGAAAACCCTCGCAGAGTTTCCCTTCGTCGGTGATGTGCGCGGATTGGGTCTGGTCTGCGGCGTGGAAATTGTCTCGAACAAAGAATCAAAAACGCCCGATGTTGCTCTCGCCGCGAAAATTTTCAAAGCCGCTGAAAAGCACGGGCTTCGCTCGCGTCCGCTTGGCGCTACGCTCGCCTTCTCGCCGCCGCTTTCCATCACCGAAGACGAAGTGGACGAAATCGTCAAGCGTCTCGGCGCGGCGATGGATGGAATTGGGTAAATGGTAATTGGTAAATAGTAATTACCATTTACTATTTACCAATTACTGGCATAAGGTTTTTTTTGATGTCCGTTTACCTTCACGATATCCCCCTCTCCCAAGCGCAGGAAAAATTGCGCGAAGCCCTGCGATCCGCCGACCTGTGGCGCATCCTCGGCGTTGAAACGATTCCCCTCGACGAAAACGCGCTTGGACGTGTCACCGCCGAATCCATCTGGGCGCGGACTTCGTCTCCGCATTATCACGCCTCCGCGATGGATGGCTTCGCCGTCCGCGCGGAAGAAACTGCGGGTGCGCAGCCTTCATCCCCGATTGAATTTATCATCGAACAAGACGAAGCAAAATATGTTGATACTGGCGACCCAATCCCTGATTGGGCAAACGCGGTCATTCAAATTGAGAACGTTGAGTCACTTGATGAAAATGGGAACATCACCCAAGCGATTCGTTCTCCAAAAGTGATTCGTATTCGCGCGGCGATTGCGCCTTGGCATCACGTCCGCCCGCTGGGGGAGGACATCGTCGCTACGCAGTTGGTTTTGCCTGCGGGGCATATTCTCAAGCCAGCAGATTTGGGCGCGATTGCCGCATCGGGACATCAGGAAATTAAAGTTTCAAGAAAGCCAAAGGTTGCGATTTTGCCTACTGGTACAGAACTCGTTCCCATCGGCAGCAAACTCAAGGCGGGCGATATTCTTGAATACAACTCGCTGGTCATGGCGGCGCAAGTGAAAGCCATGGGCGCGGAAGCGACTCGTTATCCCATCACCAAAGACGATTTTGATTTGATTTGCCAGCGCGTGCAGGAAGCCGCGCAAACGCATGATTTGGTTTTGCTCAACGCAGGCTCCTCCGCCGGCGCGGAAGATTTCTCTGCTGGCGTGGTTGAAAAACTTGGTACGCTTCTTGTTCACGGCGTTGCTGTTCGCCCCGGTCACCCCGTTATTCTCGGCGTCATTGCGAGGAGCC
>JAQTWR010000091.1:0-1786 GCA_028689195.1 Anaerolineales bacterium
TCAAGCAGTTGTCCGCTTTCGAGTTTGTTCATGTCGCTGATGATTTCAGCAACGTCTGCGGGATGCAGTTCGGAGATTTTCTCGACGGGCACGCGCAACCGCATGAACGGGTCGTGGCGCAGCAGTTCCACGTCGTCCCATGAAATGAAGGTCTGCGGCGCGGGCAATTTGAAGGCGGAAACAAAACGCTGGGTTGCGTCGGCGATTCTGACGCGGCGAAAAATTCCCATGAGACCAATATCCACGTTGCCGACGTATACCGTGCCGTTGACGCGCACTAATTCGAGATCGTTGACGCGCACCACGCGCGCGCCGTTCGTGTCTATGATTTGTTTATCCAGCACGTCGCGGGAAAGGAAGATGTCGTTGTCGGTGGGCGCGTAGCTCGGAATTTCGTTTGCGCGGCACTTGAGGGGAATCGAGGGCGCAAATAACGCCATCACCAGCGCGTACGGCACGATGATGAGTTTGTTCTTCCTGTCTTTGACGACTACCGCGTCTACAATGGGATGGGTCGCGTCTGCGAGTTCGCGCGCGATGAGGTCTTCGAGTTTCCCGATGTAGTGACCGTCGAAATCGGTGATGGTATGTCCGAGAATTTCGCTTAAGAATGCCATGCGAACCTCCATATTTATCGTCGCTTTGGGCTGCCTGCCGCGCCGCAATGACGGATTAAGTAAGTGTGTTTTCAGATGAAGGCAATAAAAAACGCCTTCGGCGACCGAAAGGCGTTTTGCGTTTGACGCGTCAATGATCTGGTCTGACCCCCGCTGGGATTTGCCGACTCAAATCATGGCTTTGAGTCTATGCGCTGAGAGGCAGCCTGCGGGAACGGGCAGATATGACGAGAAATGCGAAACACACTTTCGTTCAAGTAGTAGGAGTATATTACTATCTGCGCTCACGCAAGCCTCCTTGCGCCATCCGTTTGAATTAATCTTTCGATTTCGGACGTCGGCAAAATGAAAACCTCCCGTCATATTCGACCAAGGAGGCAGGCAAAACAAGCGTCAAGAAATCGCCGCCTCTCTGGTTGAGCTTTAGCGCTGCGGATCGTAGGAGTTGATTTTTTTAACCCCAGCCATTTTGAGCGAAGCCTTAATCCGACTCCGCCTGGTCTACCCCTTGGCGTCTTTCGACGTTTCAGGGCAATGGCTTGTGTATCTTGCAGCCGCCTGGCCTAACGAGGACTATTCAAGTTGCAATGCGGTTATACACCCGCGCGGCGGATGTTGTCAAGAATTCTTTATTTTGCGAAAGCCGCGCGGCGCGGATTATTTTTCGCTTGACATCCCTATTCCATTATGGCAAAATCCCCCCCTTGAAATGCAGCAACCTTTGTAGAGAGCAGGTATATGTTAAAAAATCTGTACGTTTATCGTAGATATATGTTCGGTTCCTTTTGGGCTGATTTTCGCTTTCGTTATGCGGGGACTGTTTTGGGGGTTTTTTGGTTTGTCGTAAATCCGTTGCTCGAAGCGGCGCTGTATACGGTCGTTTTTTCGCAATTGCTTGGCGCTCGCGTCAGCAGCACAGGGGTGCCTTATATACTCTTTTTGCTAACGGGGCTTTTTCCGTGGATGGCTTTTTCGCAACTTATCAATCACGGCAGCAACTCGTTGAATGCGGCGGCTGTATATTTGCGGCGGCTGCCCATACCGTCGGACGTATACGTTGCGAAAGACGCTTTGATTTCGATGGTCAGTCTGGCTATTTATCTGATCGTTATGATTCCGATCAGCCTTTTGTTTCATGGCAAGTTGTCGTGGTATTTGTTGGTTTTGCC
>JAQTWR010000091.1:1796-9009 GCA_028689195.1 Anaerolineales bacterium
TGTTGATCTTCCTTACCGCCGCCCTGGGTTTTGGCATCTCGTTAATATTGGCGCACCTACGAGTGTTTTTTCCGGACATTGGCGAGGTGTTGGGGGTTTTGGTGCAACTCTGGCGCTGGACCTTGCCCGTAAATTTTTCGTATGATGTTTTTCCGCAATGGTTTGCTCTGACCATGAAATTGACCAACCCGCCCTATTATTTTCTTGCTTCATTTCGCGACGTATTGATTTATAGGAGTATGCCGTCCATGCACGCGTGGTTGTTTATGGTGGGTTGGGTTCTGGCGTTTGGTATATTAGGCTCATTCACGTCTCGTAAACTCGGCGCTATGGTAAAGGATCAAATGTGAACACTGAAGACGTTGTATTACGGGTTTCCAACTTAAAGAAATACTTCAAAATCTATCCAAGCGCCTGGGGGCTTGTCAAGGAGTGGCTTACGTTTGGCAGGCGTTCCTATCACGAGGATTTTTGGGCGTTAAAGGATATGTCTTTTGAAATCTATAAAGGCGAATTCGTCGGCGTCATCGGTCCTAACGGCGCGGGAAAAAGCACCCTGCTTCGGATTATTACAGACGCGCTGCAGCCTACCGACGGCTCGTATGAAGTTAAGGGACGGGTTTTGTCCATCCTTGAGCTGTCTGGCGGAACAGATAAAGACTTGACCGGACGGGAGAACGTAGTGCGGAGCGGGCAAATGTTGGGGTTCCCCGATGGTTATGTGCAAGAGCGAATGGAGCGCATCAAGGAATTTTCCGAACTTGGGGAGTTCTTCGACCAACCCCTGCGCGTATATTCCACCGGCATGAAGACCCGCCTTTCCTTTTCCATGTTTGCTTTCATGGATACCGATATTTTGATTTTGGACGAAGTTCTGGCTGTTGGGGATATATTTTTTCAGGTTAAATGTTTTGCGCGTCTAGCCGAACTTATCGAAAAGAACACCTCGATTGTTTTGGTTACGCACAGCCTTGGCATTGTTCAGCGTTATTGCAAGCGCGTCATTCTGTTGAATAACGGGGAGAAACTTTTTGACGGTGATCCAAACACGGCTGTTCGTATGTTCATGGATTTACGCGGCGCGCAGAACGCTGCCGCGGCTCAAAATGTCGTCTCAATAGATCAAAACAGCGATCTGGCTAATAACTGGAGCGTTGATAAACCCAAAACCGATATACGTCTGGAGGCATGGCCCCCAGACGAGGCGTTTACATTAAAGTCTTTTCCGAACCTAAAAGGAAAGGGAAAAATTAATTTAACGCGCATGGCGGTTTTAAACGATCAGGGGCAGCCCGCCTTGGTATTCAAACAAGGCGACCGCCTGCATCTTTATGTTGAATTTCAACTGAAGAAAGATATTGGGATGCCCATTATCAATTTTGAAATCAGAGATCCATACAATCTCCTTATTCACAGCAAAAGTACGATTCAAGACAAGACGGAAGCCCCACGTTCCGTTTCTCATGGGAACGTGGTGCATTATTATCAAAGCGTCGTTCTTGACCTTGCCCCCCAAAACTATGTGATAAACTTGGATTGCTTCAGTTTTTCTGAGAGCGACCATTACACAGAACTGGAAAGACAGGATTTTGGTTCCCTCGTCCAGCACATGTTTCGTTTATTCCGTTTGGATGGCGCTTTTGCAATCGTAGTGACGCCTCGCTTCGACGAGCGAATGATCCTTCCTTACGGCGGCTTGTGCGATCTTTCCAGCGAGACTCGTTTTCAAATCACTCGATAATTAAATTCTTGTCTATTATACGGGACGCTTGTTAAAACAACCCCGTTGGCGTCCGCTCGCCCTCGCAAGCGTCTTCTCATAACTGGTTGCAGGGATGCGCGGAGCGGCTGAACATGTCGCGCGCCCTTATCAATTTACGGAGATACAATGATTGTCTATATCGCATCTTACCCGCGCAGCGGAAATTTCTGGCTGCAAAATTTGTTTGGAAATCAATTCAGGCGGCTGACCACCAATATCCATGAAGGGCAGAATCGCCCAAATATGCTTGATGTGTGGGCGCGGAGCAACAAGAAAAGCTACGATATTAATTTAGAGGCTCTTGGCGGCGAGGCGGCGGCGCAATATGGGGATTTGTCCAACTGGATGGTGCGCTATAAGTCTCTTGAAGAGCCGGATTACCATCTGGGTATCCTTCCGGGGTGTTTGGACGTATTGAACACGGAAAAGACCAGAAAACTCCTTGCCGACGACAAAGAATATTATTTTCTAAAAACGCACTTCCTTCCCTACTCGAATTACTTTGAAGGCGAATACGTTTTGCAGATCGTTCGCCATCCGGGCGCTTGTTTGTGGTCTTACTATAATTTTAAGCGCGATCTTTTGAAGCAGTATGATCAAGACCTGGATAGCGTAATTCGCGGCGAAGTGATTTATGAAGCCTTGGACGACAACTGGAGTCGCTATCATGCTCAATGGACGCAAGCGGGCGCGGCGTTAAAATCAAACTATATGCTGGCGCGTTATGAAGACCTTTTTGGAAAGGAAATCGAATTTTGCGAAAGAGTTGAATCTTTCCTGAACCTGCCGATTATGTCTAGGGAATTGCGGTCTTTTGAGTTCTATCACGAATTTCGCCCCACGCTAACCCGCGAAGGCAAAGCGACCGGTTGGGAGAAAAATTATTCCAAAAAGCAGCTTGAATTGTTGTGGAAAAGCCACGGCGAGGCTGCGAAAAAATTTGGTTATCAGGAACCCAATTACGAATTGGGCGCCGATACCGCTTTGTATTAAAGCCGTTAGAGGCTCGTAAAAAGGACACGCATCGTTGAAAAAAACTCTTCCAACCGTATTTCATATTACCCATTGGAAATCAGGCTCGCAGTGGGTTGCTGAAGTTCTGCGCCAAAGCGCCCCCGAGCGTTTTGTTCAGTGGCGTATTTTGGAAACAAGCGCCAATCAAGGGAAGGGAATGGCGGCTTTTATCGTCACCCCGCTAAAACCAGGGAGCGTATACGGAACGGTTTATCTCCATCGCGAAAGATTTGAAGGAAAATTGCGCGGATATTTTCGCCCTAAATGGCAGGAAACCTATCAATATCCGCTGGCGTCCTTGTCTAACTGGTGGAATTATGAAGTTAGAAAACTTCCCACCAAGCGTTTTTTCGTGATGCGCGACGCCCGCGATACGTTGATTTCCTTTTATTTCAGTACAAAGAAAAGCCACCGTATCGAAGTGGATACAATGGACGTCCGCAGGCAGAAACTTAACGAACTGAGCGAAGAAGACGGAATCATTTACCTGATGGACGAAGTCTTGCGCCCCGTTTTCGTGATTCAAAAATCATGGATTACCGCCCCCGATACGCTGGTGTTGAAGTATGAGGATATTCTTGGGAACGAATTTAATTTCTCCAAGAACTTGATCGAATATTGCGAAATAGAAATTGAGGACCAGCGTCTGGAAAGCATCATTAAAGAAAATAACTTTGAAGCCGTTGCCGGAAGAAAACGCGGCGAAGAGAACACCTCGGCTCATTTGCGTAAAGGCGTTGTCGGCGATTGGCAAAATCACTTTACCGAGAAAGTAAAAACGGAATTCAAGAAAAGGTACGGTCGCTTGCTGATTGATACCGGCTATGAAAAGGATTTGAATTGGTGAGCAAGTCTCTTCCCGCCATATTTCATCTCACCCACCCAAAAGCAGGCTCCCAATGGATTAAGGGAGTTTTTCGCGATATAGCGCCAGAGCGTACGCGGCTTGACGCGGACGCCTACCTCAGTTACTTTTTCAAAGAGCCAATCAAGCCGGGAAGTATTTACCCAACGATATATACATCTAGAGCGACCTTCGAGGTTGTGATGGGCGTCGCTTCGAATAGAAACGCGCCTCTTTTGCTTAAGAGTCAAATGCCGCTCTTAAAACACAAGACGTCCTATCTGATGAACTGGTATCGCTTTAAGGTTTTACGGCAGAAATACAGAAAATTTTTTGTCATCCGCGACCTGCGCGACACGTTAGTCTCGTTATATTTCAGCATGAGATATACGCATTTGATGATGCGCGAGGAACATCAGACGTTTCGCTCCGTACTTGCAAACTCGGACGAAGAGAACGGATTGATCCATCTTATAAATTCCCTCGAAGTTCAGGATTACGGCAGGATACAGGCTTCATGGGTAAATGACGCAGATACCCTTGTTGTTAAATTCGAAGATTTGATCGAAAATCCGGCGCTCATTGAAACGGTCTTGCGATATTGCGAAATTGATATTTCAACTTCAAAATTGGAGCAGGTATTGGCGAATAATAATTTCTCGGCGCTGTCCGCTCGAACTCGCGGCGAAGAAGACCCAAATTCCCATTATCGTAAAGGTATAGCCGGCGATTGGAAAAATCATTTCACGGACAAGGTGAAAGATGAATTCAAAAGAATGTACGGCCGCTTGCTTATAGACACAGGCTATGAAAAAGATTTACTGTGGTAAACGGCGCCTTACGGAGACATAAAATGCCCACATTGCGCTTGCTGGAAGAAAAAGAAATAATAGAAGCCGTTGCCGACCTGAATAAAATTTATCCCTACATCCCGTCGTTGGTGTTGTGGCGCGCGTGGGAATATGCGGCATACCGTCATTATCGCTTACAGGACCCGACGCTTGACCTTGCGTGCGGCGACGGACAGTTTTTCAATCTCGTATGGGGAAATGCCGGGCGCGTTATGGGTATTGATATTGACGAACAAGTATGCGCGCGCGCGCGCGCCTCAGGCGTTTACGCGGAAGTGCGTCAAACCGCGGCGCACGAACTTCCGTTTGCGGATAATACCTTTGCCAGCGTTTTTTCCAATTGCGCCCTTGAACACATGGATTATATTGATCAGGTGTTATCTGAAGCCTGTCGCGTTACGCAGCCGGGCGGTTTGTTTATTGCCAGCGTCGTAACCGACAAATTCACGGAATGGGAGTTGCTTCCCTTGCTGGAAGCCAAACTGGGGAACGCAACCCGCGCGCGGGAACTAAAAGAAGTCTACGAAGAGTTTCATCACATTCGCAGCCCATTTACAATCGAAGAGTGGATCGCGCGCGTAGAGAATGCGGGTTTCGCGGTCAACGACTATTACCCAATTGCCCCCGAACCATTCGGTCGCATCTTTATGTTGTTGGATGAATTATGGCATGTTAAAGGCGAAAAGACTGAGATCGGACAGGATATGTACGCGTATCTTTCCGGTTTGTCTAATTTTTCCGAAGGTATGCAGGATATTGTCGGCGGCTTGTTGAAACTATCGCCCAACCCGAATGTTGGCGCGGGACTTATATTTGTTGCGGAAAAGCGAAAACTATGACAAAGAAAACAACTCAATGTTGGTGCGGTAATTCAGACTTGCTTGATTATTCGCCCACCTACTCGCATTGCGCGGCTTGCGATACGCTTATATTGAAGGAATGGCCCTTTGAAGACCCAACCCACGTAAACGATCAAGGCGAAATTTACGGCAAGGACTATTTCTTAAAACACCTGCCCGAAAGCTATGGATTGCCGTCTCTCTATGAGCGGGCGCGTCAAGATTTGACGGGGCGTACTCCATACTGGCTGCGCGCCCTCCTGAAATATCGTCTGCCGTCCGCAAAGGTTTTGGAATTGGGCAGCGCGCACGGCGGGTTTGTGGCTTTTTTGTGTTGGGCTGGATATGATGCAACGGGCTTGGAACTCAGCCCGTGGTTGACTGAATTTGCGCGCGAAACGTTCGGCGTTCCGCTTTTGCAGGGTCCTTTGGAAGATCAGAATATCGAAAAGTCTTCGTTGGGCGTCATCGCGCACATGGATGTTTTGGAACATTTACCCGATCCTGTAAACACCATGAAGACAGCCGCTAACTTCCTTAGCCCAAATGGGCTTATGCTGTTGCAGACGCCCTGTTTTGATCCGCATAAATCCTATCAGGACTTGTTGGATTCCAATCACGCTTTTTTGATTCATTTCAAAGAGTTGGAACACCTTTATTTGTTTTCTAAAAAATCCTTGCAGATGCTTTTTTTCGCGCTGGGTTTTGAGTATGTCGTTTTCGAGCCTGCCATCTTCTCTCAATATGATATGTTCGCGGTTGTCAGCCGCGAACCATTGAATCCAGTTCCGCAAGAAGAGCAGGTTGCCGCGTTGCAAAAAACGCCGTCTGGGCGATTGATTCTGGCATTACTCGATATGTATGATAAAGCCGAAAATCTTCAACATCATGCAGATGCGCGCCTGAAAATTGTAGAGGAGCAGAGCGCGGAAATCGCCTTGCTTCGTTCCGTAGCGCAGGAGCGGCTTGACCTGATAGAAAAACTCCACAAAGAAAATTAACGGGACGCTAAAGAATATGCGTTTCTGCAAAGGTGAAAAGTAATGAAGACGTGTTTGGTTAACTTATACGACCTTGATCCGCCGCGCAATGGCGGCATGAGTCGCGTCGCGCTCCTTGTCAGCCGTATCTTGGCGGACTACGATGAATTGGGATACGCCAAAGTATTCTTTGCGGTAGGCTGGCGCTATAGCGCGCAGTTCAGGGAGTGGCTCGGCTCCTCTGGCGGCACGCTAATTCCTGTAATGCCTGAAGCCGCGCCGTCGCTGTGGCTTGAATCGCTTAAGCCCGACATTGTCATCAATCCTCTTTTTGGTATGACTCCGACCGCAAATTGGAATGGATACACCGGCGCGGTTAATGTCGCTTCTATGCCCGACGCTTTGGCTTTGGATAAACCGCATCTGTTTTCAGAAGCGGAATTGATCTACCGCCGCGCGGTTTACGACCAACTCAAACAGTCCGATTTAGTCGTGACTATATCCGAACACGCGCGCAGCCGCCTGATGCATCATTTGGATTTGAAACAGGAGCAGGTTGCCGTTATCCCGCTGGCGGGCGACGACTTGCGTTCCGGCGGCGCTGCCGCGCAAAATAAAGCGCTCCCATCCTCGCCTTACGTTCTTTATCCCGCCAATGGCTGGCCTCATAAACGCCATGATTTATTGTTGCAGGCGATGAAAATTGTTTGGGAAAGCCGTCCCGATGTATCTTTGGTTTTAACAGGATGGCGCGCTCCTGATTACATTTCAGAATTGGCGGCGCGTTACGACTGTCCCATAGATAAGATTGTTGATTTGGGATATGTCGCCTCGCAAGCGATGGATTCTTTATACCGAAACGCCGAAGCGCTCATGTTCGTGTCGGAGTACGAGGGATTTTGTATGCCCGTTCTCGAAGCAAT
>JAQTWR010000092.1 GCA_028689195.1 Anaerolineales bacterium
AACAAGGCGCGACGCATTACTTGAGCAGCAAGTCTAAATCATGGACGATGTCTTTGACGGGCGTTTGAAATCCGTATGAGAGGCGCAGGGCGCCGTTCGCGTCAATCAAGTAAACGCGCGCGGTGTGATTGACGATGTAGCCAAACGCGGATTTGGATTGGGTTACTTCGCGGATGACGCCGTAATCATCCCATATTTTTTGGAGTTGGTCGGGCGCGCCGCTTAACCCGATAAACGCCTTGCTAAAATGTTCGACGTATTGTTGAATTTTTTCGGGCGCGTCGCGCTGCGGATCGACGGAGATAAAGACAACTTGAACGGATTGCGCTTTACCTCCCAATTCGTCCATAACCAATTTCATTTCCGCCAGCGTGGTTGGACAAACGTCGGGGCAGGATGTGTAACCAAAGAAGAGTAGGACAATTTTCCCTTTTTGGTCGGCGAGGCGGAACGTTTCGCCGTTGGAGCGCGTCAACTCGATTTGCGGCGCAACGGGATACGGCTCTGCGTAACTTGTTCCGCGAAATTTGGCGGGGCTTGCGAATAGGATAAAAAACAGGGTCGCCAGCGCAATCACAGCCAGCGAGAAGAAACCAACAAAAAGAGTTTTTTTATCCATGCGCGCTTAACACTCCAAAACGGGGCGACCTTGAGAGGGCCGCCCCGTTCATTATTTTTTGTTATTCACTTATACCAGAGTTCGCGGACTTTTGCTTACAGCAACTTGCCGATTAGGTACAGCGCGGGATAGAAGAAAATCCAAACGAGGTCAACGAAGTGCCAGTAGACGGCGGCGGCTTCTACGCCCCAATGCTTTTCGGCGGAATATACGCCTTTGCGGTTATTGTTCAAGATAATGCCGAGAAAAATCAGCCCGGTAAAGACGTGGAAGGCGTGCATTCCCGTCATCATATAGAAGATGCCGCCCGCAACGTTGCCGCTGGCGGTCAGTCCTTCGCGCGCGGCGTTGGGCCATTCGACGGCGACGACGCCGAGCAGGAAGCCGAGTCCAAGCGCGAGGGTGATCATGGTGTTGACGACAAAGCCTTTTTTATCGCCATGCGCCATAGCGGTTTCGCCGCGATTCATAAAGAATGACGAAAGCAGTAGCACGGCGGTCACTGCCAAGCCGAGCGTCTGATTCAATGGCGGGCGGGTAAAGCCGAGCAGGTTGATGCGCGAGACCAGCAAACCGCCAAATACAAAGGCGTCGGAAAGCAGGAAAAGCCATAAGCCAAAGCGATTGGAACCCGTCTTATACGAGTAGGAATCGCGGTCGCTGTCGCTTTCTTCGTTCAATTTGTAGATGTGCATGTAGTAATACATGACCAGCGCGACTTTGATGAACGCGATTAAGACCAGTATGGGAATCGCCGTGAATACCACCGCGACGAAATACTCCAGCGCGGTCAACGCCGCCAGATAGACGAAGATCACTATGCCCTGTTGGAAAGCGGAAGATTTATCTTGTGTGTGTGACATTTGAATCGAACCTTTTAGTTGTGCGCGCTTTTTTCGGACTTAATAAACTCGACGTATTTCGAGCCAGCCAGACCGTAGTCGTACGGCTCGCCAACCACTTCAAAGGGTTGGTCGTAGTTGTGCGCGGGCATGGGCGAGGGAACCTGCCATTCGGGCGAGCGCGAGTTCCACACGTTGCCTTCCGCCTTTTCGCCGTTCTTGATGCTGTTGAAAAAATTGTAGAGGAAGATCAACACCGCGAGCGCGATTAAAAACGCGGCAATGGTCAGTACCATGTGGGTGGAGTCAAATCCCATCGCGGGATCGTAATCCACGATGCGGCGGCGCATACCGAGCAAGCCGATCCGCATCATGCCCAGCGTCAAAACGAAGAACGCGGGAGTCATCAGCCAAAAGTGAAGTTTGCCGAGCGTTTCGTTCATGCGGCGCCCGGTGGCTTTGGGGAACCAGAAATACAACGCGGCAAAAAACGGGAAGACAAATCCGCCGAAGATGGTGTCGTGGAAGTGACCGACGATCATATAAGTGTCGTGCAGGTGCAAATCTACCGAGACGGTGGCGTTTGGCGGACCGGATAAACCGCCCATCAGAAACGCCACGATGCCCGCAAGTACGAACAGCATGGGCGTGGGCGTCGTGATTTTTCCCTTCCAAATCGTGGCGATCCACGAGAAGAATTTTACGCCAGTGGGCACAGCCACCAACAGGGTGCTGTACATAAAGGGAACGCGCAAATATTCGTTCATGCCCGAAGTGAACATGTGATGCGCCCACACCACGAAGCCGACCAGCGCAATCGCCATCGAGGACATGGCAATCCAACGGTAGCCGAATAACGGTTTGCGGACGAAGACCGGCAGCAGTTCGGAGATGATGCCAAGACCCGGAAGAACGAATACATAAACCGCCGGATGCGAGTAGAACCAGAAGAGGTGCTGGAACAGGATGGGATTGCCGCCCTTGCCCGGGTCAAAGAAACCCATGCCGAAGAGACGCTGGAACATGACCATCTGAAACGAGAGACCGATCAACTGCGTGGCGGTCAATGAAATAATGGAGGTGGCAATCGCCGCCCATACGAAGATGGGCATACGGAAGGCGGTCATGCCTTTTGCGCGCATCCGCACGACGGTTACGATGATGTTGAGCGCGCCCAAAATGGACGACCATCCCGCGGTGAACACGCCGAGAAAAAACATTTGCATTCCCACAGGCGCGCGCGCCGAAAGCGGGGGATAGCCCGTCCAGCCTGTATCGAATCCGCCGAGAACGAGACTCATCAGCAGGAGAATCGCGGCGGGGACGGCGATCCAAAACGAGAAGGCGTTCAAGCGCGGAAAGGACATATCCTGCGCGCCGAGCATCAACGGAATGACATAGTTCATGGCGCTTGCGATACCCAGCAAAATCGAGACGATCATAATCATGCCGTGCAGCGACATTAATGTATTGTAAAGTTGCGGACCGTTCTGCCCGAAAAGACTTAAATCGGTGGTGAGGAATTGGAGTTGAGATTGCGCCAGTTCGGTGCGGAAGATCAGCGCGAACAACCCGCCGATGCAGATTAGCGCGAGCGAAGTGATTGCGTATTGGACGCCGATCACTTTATGGTCGAGGGATATGTTGACGTATTTTTCCCAACCTTGAAAGCGCTCTTCGTGATGTTCGGGAGGATCTATGCCGCGCGCCCATTTGATCCAGTCGCTGGTGACGCCAGTGCCTACCATAAAGAAGAGAACGCCAAAGAACGCGCCCAAGACCCAGGCGGGTTCGGTGAAGAAAAATTTATCCGTTACGCTCAAGCCCATCGCGGCGCGGATTGCGGTGACGAGACCCGCGCCAACTAATGTTCCAATAAATTGCCAGAACAGCCCGCGCATCAACGCGCTAGAAAAAAAACGTTTCATATTGAACTACTCTCCTATGCTATTTTAACGTCGCGAGATACGCAATGACGTCCGCAATTTCCTGATCTTTCAAGTTGAAAGGCGGCATGACCGGCGGATACCCTTGAACGATCTTAGCCGTAGGGTTCACAATGGATTCTGCGAGATAGGCGTCGTCAACGGTAATGGTCGAGCCGTCTGCCAGCGTTTCCTGTTTTCCGTACAAGCCCTTCCATGTTGGACCGACCAATTTCGCGCCGTCAATCGTGTGACATCCCAAACATCCGTTTGTTGCGATGATTTTCTGTCCGTTTGCTACGGGGTCTGCCGGCGCGTTTTGGAGTTTGATCCAGGCGTCGAAATCTTGCGCCGACGAGACGATGACGGGCGCTCCCATATAGGCGTGACTCGTGCCGCACATTTCGGCGCAGCGGACTTTGTAGTCGCCAATCAGCGACGGCGTAACGCGATATTCGGTCACGCGCCCGGGAACGACATCCTGCTTCATGCGGAATTCAGGCACAAAGAAGGAATGAAGCACGTCAATCGACTCCATCTTCAAAACAACCTGACGATTAACGGGCAGGTGAAGTTCGTTGGAGGTTACGCCATATTCGGGGTATTCGAACCGCCAGTTCCACTGGAAACCCGTTACTTTGATCTCCATCGCGTTGGGGTCTACGCGGCGCACTTCGCCGAGCGAATAGGTTCCCATATAAGCGAACGCGATGACGACAATCAGCGGGGCAACCGTCCAGCCGATTTCGAGAGGGGTGTTTCCTTCAAAATACTCGCCTTCGCCCGTCTCGCCTTTGCGCCTGCGAAATACGATCAGGCTATAAAAGAGGGGAACGACGATCAAAGCAAAGAGGAAAGAAATCGCTATGATTTCGTAGTTGAACAGCCAGTCAATTGCGAGGGATTGAACGCTGGCTTCTACAGGCATAAGCCCTACGGCTGTCAACCCAAAATAGGTCAGCGCCGCAGTCGCAATAACGAGAATGCCTACTATTATGAAATGCCGCATAAACAAACTCCTGAGTAGATATTTTTTTCGCGCAGAAAAATGAAGCAATGATTATCGTTGGCGCATTATGAAAATATAGCCGCACGGCTTTTAACCTATGCGGCGCGTAATTTGACGTATTCTAGTAGATATGTCTGATATTTGCAAGGATTCGACAATTTTTAATTTATTTGCAAAGCCGAAAAAAAAGTTTGCGCCGATGATCTTGTTTCAACCGCGCCGCCTGCGTAAACCCATTTGCGTTATTACCTATTTGACATCTTGCGAAAGTCTTTTTTTAGCCGCAGATTACACAGATTATCCCTGATGAATTCCAAAAAAATCCGCGCACATCCGTGAAATCCGTGGCAAAAGAACTAAAAAACTGGTAAAGGCGGCGACTTGCGGGGAGCGGCTAAAAGAATGGGCTTTTATTAACCACGAAGCCACAAAGGCACGAAGACTCAAAGGATTCTTAGCGACTTGGCGGCTTTGTGCCTTTGTGTTTAGCCCACAAAATTAGTCGCTCCTAACTTGCGTTATTTACCGATAAAGTCTATTAACCGTGTAAAATATCCACTCAAACCGATAAAAGCAGAGTAACGCAATCATGAGCGACAAAAAAGCCAGTTATCAAAAAGCATCGCAATTCACCGCCGACGACCTGCGTACCGTTGCCAGGGCAATCTCAAGCCAGCAAATTTCGCGACTGACCCTGCCCGAAGTGGAGGCGGTGGTTGACCTTGTGTCGAGCATCATTCCGGCGGGGAATGTCCCGGGCATGATTCTCAGCGGATTGTCGCGCCTGCCTGGTCGGCGCATCCCCGCGCAAAAAATGCAACAGGACGTCAACGCGCTGTTCAGCGGCGTGGAGCAAATTCTCGATCAGGCGACTTATGCGGCTTTCTTTGCGGGTCCCGCCGCAATTATTTGGGGGTATCAAAATCTGCTTAAACTGGCGGGCAAAGATACCAAGGCGGCTTTTCCAGAAGGCGTGTGGCAATTCTATGCGGGCTATGCCTTGCGCGAAGATACGGCGCGGCACGCAAACGAAACGCACGGATTCGACTTTCTACTTAATCAACATAATATCCGCCTCGACCCTGTTGACCGCCTGACCGCGTGGTTCATGGCTGCGGTGACGTGCCTGCATCAATATAACGAGCTGCTTGAAAACGAATGGCGCGAGCGCGTTGCGATTTCGCTGCTGGAAGATGAAGACAGTAAACGCGCAAAGAAACTATTCCGCGAATGGGAATTGCAGCGTCCATACCGCCGCGAAGAAGACGGCGCGAATTATGATTACCCCGCGTACCGCCGCTTCAAGTTCGATCAATTTTTGAGGAAAAGCCTCCAAACGCTTCCCGTCGCAAAATATGAAACATACGAAGCGCGGTTGAAAAATCTTACGCAGCAAGACCTCGCCGCGTATCAGAGTCAAATGTCCATATTGGCGTATCTGGAGCCGGGACCTTACAACGAAACGCGAACGCCTTTCAATCTTGCCGACGCGCAAATTGGAATCATCCACCGCGATAGTTATTACCTTCTGCCGGTTTGCGAACAAGGCTCGAATAAACCCATAGACGCGTTGAACGCGCGCGCGCAAATCGCGGCGCTGCTTGAATCTCCGTTTTCTTCGCCTTCGCAATTGTCTTCGCTTGCGCGCATAAAACGCTCCGCGCTGCCGGGCTTGCGGAATAAACTCAATCCCATGCTGGTCAACGATATTGACAATTTGCGTTTCGCGCCGATTCTGCTTTCGGCGGATGCGCGCTCGCGCTCGCTGCCGCTCTCCGAATTACGCCAGGCTGAACGCGGAATCGGATCGCACGCGCTGACGATTTTCGATACGGGCGAAAGTATCGTTTTCGACCAATCGCACATTTTCTTTGACGGCGCGTGGGGCAGCGCGCTCGCGGAAATTATGACCAACGAAGCGCTATCGTGGGCGCGTTATTTCAATATGCTGCCGCCTTCCGCGCCCGCCGATAGGCGCATGTACACATCGCTGACTTTGCAGCTTCAATCGTCGGATATAAACCTCGCGCAGCAAGCGCCGCACATTCCGCACGAAGCCGCCGCAGAAACCGATAAAGCCGATTTGAAAGCCTGCGTTTATTTACGCAAACAGTTCAAGCACCGCAACGAACAAATTCAATTGACCGTCAACGACCTGCTGGTTTTATATCGCGCAATTCACGCGGCGCAATACAAACCGTCGCCGCGCTTGATCGCAGAGATTGAAAAACTATCCGTTACAAAACCTGAAGTTGCCGCGTCTATCCGCCAAATGCTGGAAGAAGCGCGCGGCGAGAATCCCTCGATTTTGATTCCCATGGACGCGAGTCTTAAAACGCCGCGCGAGAGGGTTTATCCGCTCAATCTCGAAGTTCCTTACATGGAACTCAACCTGCCGAGCCTGCACGCGCAAACCATCAAGTTGCTCGCCGCGTACGAAGAATCCGCGCAAGACCGCGCCGCCATCTACGCGAGTTTCGACCATTCGCAAAAATTGTATCTCGCGTCGCTGGCGGGATTTGGCTCGTTTCTGGCAAAAGCGAAAGAAGTCGCCATTCAAGGCGAAAGTTCCAGCGTCGGCGCGATCAAATTGCTGGCGCATTTGCCGCTGCCCTTGCAGCGTCTCTTGGATAAAATCCCCGAACGCTTTGACTTGTTGAACAACATCCTCAAAGGGCGCGAAGTATTTTCAAACGTCGGCGCGGTGGCTCCCTCCAGCGCGTTGACGCGCTTCATCACCGCAAAAGACGATAACGCGCAGAAAATCCTTGCGTGGGGCGTCATCACAGACGCGAAATCGGTCATGCGAATCAGCCTGCGCGATTTTCGTCCGCATGTCGCCGCGCTGTTATCCATCGGACGCAAGGACCTCGCCAACTTGATCGCTCAAGATTATCTCGAAGCCTACGCCGAAGGATTCAACGCCTACATTAAAGACCTGACGCGAATCACGCTGGCGAAAAACGTTCAAACATTAAAACGTTCCAATCTTCAACACAATCGGACACAACCATGAAAGACCCGCTCATCGGACAACAACTTGCAAACTTCCGCGTCGAACGACTGCTTGGACAAGGGGGGATGGCGACCGTTTATTTTGGACAGGACGTAAAACTCCAGCGTCCGGTCGCCATCAAGGTTATCGAGAAACGCTACAAAAACGATCCCGTGTACGCGCAGCGCTTTGTTAACGAAGCGCAGATGATGGCAAAGTGGAAGCACGAAAACATCGTCCAAATTTATTACGCCGACGACGCGCAAGGATATTCTTATTACGTCATGGAATACGTGGACGGGCAAGACCTTGCGACGGTCATGTCGGTTTACACCGAAGAAAATACGCTCATGCCCATCGCGGACGTATTACGCATCGGGCGCGCCATCGCCAGCGGATTGGATTACGCCCACCGTCAAGGAGTCATCCACCGCGACGTCAAACCCTCCAACGTGTTGATCGCAAAAGACAGCCGCGTGCTGCTCAGCGATTTCGGCATGGCGCTTGTCAGCGCCGACGGCTCGATGGGCAATATCTTCGGCACGCCGCACTACATCTCGCCAGAACAAGCCAAGCGCTCCGCCGACGCGGTGCCGCAATCCGACTTATACTCGATGGGCGTAATCCTCTACGAAATGTTAACAGGCTCCGTCCCGTTCAACGACCCGTCGCCCGCGAGCATCGCGCTGCAACACATTACCGAACCTCCGCCGCCGCCGCGCAGCATCAACCCCGAAATAAGCAAAAGCGTCGAAGAGGTCATCATAAAGGCGCTGGACAAAGACCCGCAAAATCGTTACCAAAGCGGCGCAAAGTTAATCTCCGCGCTCGAAGCGGCATTCAAAACCACAGGCTCGTCGCCGAATATCGCGCTGCCGCCGCTGCCCATCGGCGCGCCCACCATCCGCCGCAGCGACTTCACCATTTCGCAAATCGCCAAACGCGAAGCGCCAAAAAAACCGCAGGCGCAGCCCGCGGTCGAGCAGCCCGCCACAGTCCGCGCCAGTTCCCGCTTCAAATCGAAAAGCGTCGGGCTTTTCGGCGTTCTCCTTCTTCTCTTTTTGGGATTCGGAATTTGGTACTATGCCCGAAACGGATTGCCCGCTGCGAATATTCCCTCGACCCCAACATTTACCTCCGCGCCTCTGACACCCGTCGAATTGATCCTGCCTACCCAAATATTCATCCCCGCTTCAATAACGCCAACCATCCAGCCTTCCGAGACGGCTACGCAAATACCAAACACGCCCACCGAACCGCCTCTCGCAACGCCGACGGTCAAATACATTAACGGAAATCATTTCACCCTATTTTGGAACGAGACCAGTTTTCACTTGTTAAACCGCTCCCGCGTGCCGCGCAGTTTTTCGGGATTTGCCTTCGAGCGCCTCGACGTAAGCGGCAACCCAATGGGTCGCTTTTCCGGCGGTTTGTGGAACAACGCAAAGTTCACTTACGTCCCGTCGAAATA
The DNA here is from genome assembly GCA_028689195.1 of Anaerolineales bacterium. Taxonomy (GTDB): domain Bacteria; phylum Chloroflexota; class Anaerolineae; order Anaerolineales; family Villigracilaceae; genus Villigracilis. Next base: position 8,862 of record JAQTWR010000092.1, read on the forward strand.
TTGCGCCAGCATAAAAATATTCGAAGACGAAGACCCGCCTTACATAGACCCCTTCGATTGTCACGGCGGATATGTCGGCATCGTTCAGCCGCGCAGAGATGA
>JAQTWR010000093.1 GCA_028689195.1 Anaerolineales bacterium
GCGGGAATCCCGACGCAAATTGCGGGCATCCTCGATAAGTTGAGCAACCACGAACCCGTCTCTTACCGTGTGGATGTTCACGGCGCGGGAAAAGACGACGATTATAGAATCCACTTCGACCCCGAAAGCGTCTTCCCCGGAATTTCCAAATTCGTCGGGAAACTCAAACGCCCGAAATTCCTGCCCATCATTTCATCGGTCGTACTCGCGCAGGCGTTGATCAAACGCAGCGAAGGCGCGGTGGACGGATTCGTCATCGAAGGTCCCACCGCAGGCGGGCATAACGCGCCGCCGCGCGGAACGATCAACTACAATGAAAAAGGCGAACCGATTTATGGCGAGAAAGACGCCGTAGATTTGGAAAAGATGAAGCAGATCGGCTTGCCCTTCTGGCTCGCGGGCGGATACGGCAATCCCAAACAAGTTCAATCCGCGTTGGATTCTGGCGCGGCGGGCGTGCAAGTGGGCACGGCGTTTTCTTTGTGCGACGAATCGGGCATGGAGCCTGAATTGAAAAAACGCCTGCTTGAAAAAATTCGCAACGAAGAAGCCGAAGTGTTGACCAGCCCCACTGTTTCGCCGACGGGCTTCCCTTTCAAGGTCGCCAAATTGGAAGGCACGCTCTCCGACCCCGAACTGTATCAAAAGCGCAATCGCATTTGCGATTTGGGTTTTTTGCGCGTCCTCTATAAAAAAGAAGACGGCAAGATCGGTTATCGCTGTTCCGCCGAACCCGTCGAGGATTTTGTCAAGAAAGGCGGGAACGCTGAAGATACGGTCAACCGCTCCTGCTTGTGCAATAATCTGCTTGCAACGGCGGGCTTCCCGCAAGTTCGCAAGGATGGGTATGTGGAAGAACCCATCATCACATCTGGCGACGATCTTATGGCGGCGGGACAATTTCTTAAAGAAGGCAAAACCACTTACTCGGCGGAAGACGTGGTGAGATATTTACTCGGTCCGTTGTTCGAGCAGGGTTTGCAAGCGGGCGCGTAAACTGCAAGTAAATCGAGTAAATGAAAAAAAACATCCTGCGTGCGCAGGATGTTTTTGATTTTATTCCAATATCAATTCCACAGGGCAGTGATCCGACCCCGTCACATCTTCGTGGGTGACGACGTCCTTCACGCGGGGGAGGAGAGATTCGGAGACGAGGAAATAATCAATGCGCCAGCCGATTCCGCGTTCGCGCGCCGCGAAGCGATACGTCCACCATGTATATTGCTCCTTGTCGGGATACAAATTGCGGAACGCGTCCACAAAGCCATGATCCAAAAACTTTTGCACCCATTCGCGTTCTTCGGGTAAAAAGCCCGAAGTTTTTTCGTTCTCTTTGGGGTTCTTCAAATCAATGGGATGATGCGCGGTGTTGAAATCGCCGGTGATGACAATCTGCTCGCCTTTCTTATGAAGCGCGTCGCAGAGTTCGAGGAGATGCGCGTAAAACTCAAGTTTGTATTCAACGCGGTCATGTCCGCGCTGACCGTTGGGGAAATAAATATTGAAGAGCCGAATCCCGTCGCGGACGGTTTGAATCACGCGCCCTTCCACGTCGAATTTTTCGGCGTTCATGCCTATCGCAATCTCGTCGGGTTCTTCCTTGAAGAAAGTCGCCGTGCCGCTGTACCCTGCGCGCTGCGCCGCGTTCCACGCATAGGGAAGTTTCAATGCGGCGCGTTGCTCCGCGTTCAGTTGCTCTTCGCGCGCTTTCACTTCCTGCAAACATAAAAAATCGGGCTGCTGCGCGAACGCCCAATCCAGCGCGTTTTTACCGAGCGCCGCGCGGATTCCATTGATATTCCAGGTGATTATTCTCATATGGTTTCGCCTTAATCGTTTATGGTAAACTACATTTATAAAATAGGAGTGACATGGATAAGACAGCTCTTAAACAAGTTATCTGCATCGAAGACGATCCTGAAATGATCGAGCTCATTCGGTTGATTCTTAGCCGCAGCGGCATTCAAGTGCAAGGCGCGGCTGGCGGAGAAGAAGGGCTTAGGATGGTCAGGGAAAAGCGTCCCGAACTCATTTTGCTCGATTTGATGATGCCCGATATGGACGGTTGGGAAGTATACCAACAAATGAAGTCCGACGAATCGCTGCGCGACATTCCCGTTATCGTCGTCACCGCGAAGGCGCAAAGCATTGATAAGGCGCTTGGAATTCATATCGCAAAAGTTGACGATTACATCGCCAAGCCGTTCAGCCCGCAGGAATTGATGGACAGCGTTGAGAAAATTCTCGGCAAAAAAACATCCTGAATCATTATTATTTCAAGCCGTCGTTTTCGTTGATTATGCCCCGTCTCATCATTGTTCATAACCTGACAAAACCGATTGAGCGCCCTGCGCGAGTCGGATACTGCGACTCGTTTTTGTGCCGACTGCGCGGATTGATGTTCCGCGCGCGCCTCGAACCTGACGCGGGGTTGCTCCTCGTCGAGCGAAGAGACTCGCGCCTCGATACGTCCATCCACATGTTGTTCGTTCCCTTCGATCTCGCCGTCTTTTGGATCGACTCTGAAATGACCGTTGTAGACAAGGTCGTTGCGAAATCATGGCGTCCCGCTTATATGTCAAAAGCAGGCGCGAGATATACGCTGGAGATACACCCAGACCGTTTTGGGGATTATGAGATCGGCGATAAAGTTGAGTTCAAGAATGTATAAACGCATAGCCCTGATTTTTTTTCTTCTATTTTTTCTTTTCCCCCCAAAAAATATTCAAGCCCAGGAAATTACAGGTCCCGTTTACATTGTGCAGCCCGGGGATAGTTTATCTTCGATTGCCGGCCGCTTCAGCGTGGATGTGACCGCGTTGATGTCTGCCAATGGAATCACCGACCCAAATCAAATATACGCCGGGCAGGAACTCGTCATCCCCGGACTTGACGGGATAACGGGTTTGCTGAACACCGAAATTATCAACTTCGGCGATTCGTATCGCAGCCTTGCGCGCCGCACCCAGGTTCCGCAAAATATTTTTAGAAGATTAAATCACGTCGTCAGTCCCAGCGAGTTCTATGTCGGCGCGAGCATGATCGTTCCCGTCGGCGCGGAAGGTTCGTCCCTCAATGCGCGCGTTTCTACAAGCGCGGGCGAATCTTTGCTGGAACTCGCCGTCAAACAAAATACCGATGTGTGGACTCTCGCGCACTACAATCAACTTCAAGGCTCGTGGGACGCGATCCCCGGCGATACGCTTTTTGCGGCGGGCGGCGCGGAAGAATCCCAATCCGTCAGCGGATTGCCGTCCGCGTTCATCAGCGCGGAAATCCGCGACCTGCCGATCAAACAAGGCGGGACGGGCGTGATCAAAGTCAAGACGATTCCCAACGTGACGCTCGGCGGAATTTTGGTTGACCACTCCTTGCATTTCTTTTCAATGGAAGACGGGACGCAGGTCGCTTTGCAAGGCGTTCACGCATTGCTCCCGCCGGGCGTTTATCCGCTGCGGTTAGACGCGACGCTCCCCGACGGCAGCGCGCAATCTTACGAACAATCCATTTTGATTGTTTCGGGAAATTACTTGACCGGGGAAAATCTATATGTAGACCCCGCGTTGATTGACCCAGCCGTCACAGACCCCGAACAAAAACAATTGGAAGATATGACGCTGCCCGCCACTGCGGAAAAATATTGGAACGGCGAGTTTATCTCTCCCGCCATCGCTTATGCAGATTCGACCTACTTCACTTCGCGGTATGGAACGCGCCGCGTTTATCTAGGGCAGGGAACGGATTTGAAGATTGATTGGTGGCACACGGGTTTGGATTTTGGCGGAGGCGACGGACTCCCGCTCACCGCGCCTGCGGCGGGCAAAGTCGTTTTTGCGGGACCGCTCACTGTGCGCGGCAATGCTACGATCATAGATCACGGTTGGGGCGTGTACAGCGGTTTTTGGCACCAGTCCGAAATCAAGGTGGCGGTCGGCGATATTATCGAACAAAATCAGGTCATTGGCTTGGTGGGCGGTACGGGGCGCGTCACGGGGGCGCATCTGCATTGGGAATTGTGGGTTAACGGTATTCAGGTCAATCCAATGGATTGGTTGATATTGCCTTACCCGTAGCGTTGCGATTCGTCCGCGAGTATGCTAAACTCGCGCAAAGGTTATCCATTAATGAATGTATTGGTCAACTTCCTGAAACAAAGCGATATTTTCTATCAGTTCACGCCGACTCAACTTGAATTGGTGGCGAATTTATGTCAGGAATCCGTATACAACGAAGGGGACGTAATCTTTCCTGAGAACAGCCATAGCAAAGAACTGTATGTCATCGCGCAGGGCGAGGTGGATATTTTGATCCACCGCGGCGCCGCTGGCGAAGAAGATAAAAAAGGGACAGCCGTGGCGCGGCTGCGCAGGGGACAATCCTTTGGCGAGGTGGCGCTGGTGGACGAAGGCTTGCGCTCCGCTTCGGCGTGCGCGGCGCAAAAAGATACGCGCTTGATGGTCATTCCGCGCGATAAAATCATCATGCTGTGCGAAACCTATCCGCAGCTGGGCTATCGCCTGATGTATAACCTCGCCGCCGATCTCGCGATGAAAATTCGCAACACCGATCTTCGCATTCGAGAGCAGGTCTTATATAATCCGGCGGATAAAAGTTAAAAACGACGCCTGTAATATGTCTGTACTTATTGTTTGACGTAAGATGAAAGTTCTCTTATTATCATCCCTTAATAATTTGAATGGTTGTATAATGACGCTTTATAGTTTAGCCTGAAAAACTCTTATAGAGTTTTCGGGCTTTACTTATAAATAAATAATCCTTACCAAAAGGAGGTGAGGCTGACATTGAAAGCATTGTCCGCTGGTTTGTCCCCGCTTTATGCGGAAAGTTGATTTCACCTAATATTTTTTGGAGGAGTAAGTATGAATAAACGTTTGTTCGCTCTTTTGTCAGTGTTGGTTCTCGCCAGCCTGATGCTCGCCGCTTGCGGTGGAGCCGCCGCCCCCGCCGCGACTGAAGCCCCCGCCGCGACCGAAGCCCCCGCCGCGACCGAAGCCCCCGCCGCGACTGAAGCCCCCGCCCCCGCGTTCGAATGCACCGATGCTATCGGCTGCGTAACCATTGCCCCCGATGAACCCGTTCATATTGCGTATTGGGGCGTTCTCTCCGGCGCTGATGGCAGCCTCGGCGAAGACTCAAAACGTGGCGTTGAACTCGCTATTGACGATATGGGCGGTAAGTTCCAGGGTCACGATATCCTTTTGACCACTGAAGACGCCGGATGCACCCCTGAAGGTGGCGCCACCGCCGCGACAAAACTCGCGACTGACACCTCCATTGTGGGCTTGATCGGTTCCAGCTGTTCAGACGAGACCGTCGGCGGTATTGCCACGATCACCAATGCCGGCTTGACCACCATTTCCCCGTCCAACACGCGCCCTGTTTTGACAGACCCGAATCGCGGACCTGACTACGCCGGTTATTTGCGCACCGCCCACAGTGACGCCTTCCAAGGTAAAGCTGTTGCCGAGTTCGCTTTTAACTCCCTCAAAGTCACCAAGGCTGCTACCCTTCACGACGGCTCGACCTATGCTCAGGCTCTTCAACAGGTCTTCGTCGATGAGTTCATTAAATTGGGCGGCACGATTGTTGCGCAAGAAGCCGTCGCTAAAGATGCGACCGACATGAAACCCGTTCTTACAACCATTGCGGCAGCCGGTCCTGAATTCCTGTATTACCCGGTCTTCGTCGCTGTTGGCGGTTATGTTACCGCCCAAGTCCGCGACGTCGCTGGTCTTGAGAACGTTTACATCGCCGGCTCTGACGGCATCTTCACCGCCGACTTGCTCAAAGCTGGCGGCGCGAACACCAAGGGCATGTACCTCTCCAGCCCCGACTTCAGCGCCTTCACAGGCGACTATGCCGGTTTGATCGCGAAGCACACCGCCAAGTACGGCGGCTCGACGCTCTCCACCTTCCACGCTCATGCGTACGACGCCACAAACCTCATGTTTGCGGCTCTTGAGAAGGTTGCTGTGGTAGAAGCTGACGGCACGATCTATGTTGGACGCCAAGCTCTCCGCGATGCGATCTATGCCACAAAAGACTTCTCTGGCGTTACTGGCAATCTGAGCTGCTCGCCCTCCGGCGACTGCGGCGCCCCTGTCATCGCTATGTACGAGATCGTAAACTCTGATCCGGCTTCCTGGAATCCGGCAGATGTGGCTAACCCCAATCCCAAGAAGATCTGGCCGTAAGTCTGTAAATAATATAAATATCTAAGTAAAGTGATGAGGCAGACAAGCGTCTGCCTCATCACCAATACCTCACATGATTTAGGAGGCGGTCAATGCGCACAAGTTTTGGCGAACGACTATTAGACCTGGCAGTTAGTGGTTTCCTATGGGGATTTCGTATCTTAATTGTTCTAATCGTAGTAATTGGCACATTCTTAACGCTCCGTGCCGGAAAATACACTGGCGAACAGTGGATTGACTTTATCGTCTTTGGCATCTCGCAGGGAAGTATTTATGCCCTGATAGCGCTTGGCTATACAATGGTATATGGTATTTTGAGAATGATTAATTTTGCTCACGGCGAAATTTTTATGAGCGGGGCATTCGGCGGATATTTCATTGCGACATGGCTGACCGGCATCGGTTTTATGGACAAGTATCCTACATTAGGTTTAATAGCCGCAATGTTATTCGGTATGCTTGTCTCTACCTTGATCGCTGTGTTGGTTGAGCGCATCGCTTATCGTCCTCTACGAGGCGCGCCGCGTCTCGTACCCTTGATCAGCGCAATCGGCGCCTCATTCTTCCTGCAATACACGTTCCGCGGCTTTTTTGGTCCTGGGGTATATGCGTACCCAACCATGAAAGCGCTGGATGGCGAATGGATGTTTTTTGGCGTCGGGGTGTTGAAGGTTCAAATCATCGTCGCCGCCGCCGCTTTCGTCATGATGGCGATTCTATATTTCATCGTCATGTTCACAAAAACCGGCAAAGCCATGCGCGCCGTCTCTGAAGATAAAGATGTGGCGGCTCTCATGGGAATTGACGTCAATCGCATCATTGTCTCCACTTTCGCTCTTGGAGCCGCAATGGCTGGCGCGGCGGGCGTATTGTACGCGCTCATCTACCGCCAGGTTAATTTTTTCACAGGCTTCACCCCGGGTATTAAAGCCTTTACAGCCGCAGTATTGGGAGGAATTGGCAATATTCCGGGCGCCATGGTAGGCGGGCTCGTTCTTGGGATTGTTGAATCCGTAGGTCCTGCCCTCTTCCTCGACAGCGTTGGTATTCCGCGTCCCTATCAACTCAAAGATGCGATTGCCTATATCATGCTGGTTATGATCTTGCTGTTCCGCCCCTCCGGTATTTTAGGCGAACGCATTTCCAAGAAAGCCTAACAGGGTGAAAATGATGATGAAAAAAAATAATCTCATCTGGATTGCAATCCGCTCTGGTTTACTCGGCGGCGCAATTGCAATATTCCTTTGCCTGATCAGCATGGTGGAAATATTCAGCAAGCGCGCTGTTATTGAGCGCGTCATCACGCTCGGAGATTTTATTCTCCTTGCTACCGCCGTTACCGCCGGTTTCATCGCCGCGCGAACTGCGTCAGACCCATTCAAGCCTAATACGCCTCTTCAAAACCTGATTGCCGGTATTCTTGCGGGAGCCAGTACGGGTTTGTTAATGGCTGCGTTTATTGCGTTGAGCTATCAGATCAATTTGCGCAGCGTATTTCTCAGCGCTTCCCCATCGCTCTTTGATTTACTTACGCACAAACAGGGAATAAACGGGGCATGGCTATATCCTGAAATTGGCGTAGTCGCGGGCTTGGCGGGCGCAATTTTGTTCACCCTGCCTGAAAAATTCCTAACGCCCATTACGCGCGCTATTTTCTCCACATTTTTAATGGCGTTGTTCTCAGGACTTTTCCGCGTCGTGATGATTAATCAGGCAGGCAGTACCGCCAAATTGGCAAAATACCTTTTTGGACAAACCGGACTTACCCTGACCGGCGCGCTTATATTCTTTGTCGCGGTCGTTGTTATTTCCATGTTTTGGTCTGCGCGCTCTAAAAATATTCAGGCGACTTACGCGCGTATTCCCAAACGGGGGCAAAACGTCACGCGATGGGTCTTGTTCGCTGTGCTTGCTTACATCGCGCTGATCTTGCCTCAGGTTTCCGGCCCGTTTATCGCGCAGGTTATCGTAATCGTCAGCCTGTACGCGCTGATGGGACTTGGACTCAACATTACGCTTGGGTTCGCGGGATTGCTTGATCTCGGCTTCGTGGCATTCTTTGCCGTTGGCGCTTATACTGTGGGTTTGCTCACATCTTACGGCGCGTTTGGCTTGCAACACATTTCCTTTTGGGTAGCCGTTCCAATTGCCATAGTAGTATCCATGGCGTTTGGCGCAATCCTTGGCTTGCCAGTACTCGGCGTACGAGGCGACTATCTGGCAATTGCTACGCTTGGCTTTGGAGAAATTGTCCGCCTGTTGGCTGGCTCAGACTTCCTTGCCCCGCTCCTCGGCGGACCGCAAGGAATTATTGGTATTCAGAAACCTTGTCTGGGAACATTATCGCCGTTTCTTAAAGTAGACGTGCCGCGCATTTGCAGCGGGATCGAGCTTGCCGGACCAAAAGAAATATACTATCTTGCCGTCGCCAGCGCCGTATTGATCGCTTTTGTCGCGTTGCGCTTGCAAGGATCGCGGCTTGGTCGCGCGTGGATGGCTATCCGCGAAGATGAAGACGTCGCAGAGGCTCTTGGCATCAATTTGATCCAGACCAAATTGTTGGCGTACATGCTCGGCGCGGCATTTGCCGGACTGGGCGGCGCGATCTTCACAGTGCTGGTCGGCTCCATTTTTGCCACCAGTATGCAGCTAATCGTCTCCATCAATGTTGTTTCTCTGATTATCGTTGGCGGAATGGGGAGTATCC
>JAQTWR010000094.1 GCA_028689195.1 Anaerolineales bacterium
ATCATTTTACGCTCTTTACTTCTCAAGCAACAGGTCAGGACACACAATGCCCAATATTATTCCAACCGCCGAACCGTTTTTCCTGCCGGGAAACCGAACGGGAATTTTGCTCGTTCACGGATTTACCGGCGCCCCCAAAGAAATGCGCTGGATGGGAGAATACCTCAACCGCGAACTCGGCTTCACTTGTCTTGGCGCGCGCCTGACGGGACACGCCACGCGCCCAAAAGATATGATCCGCTCGCGCTGGACGGATTGGACAGCCTCCGTAGAAGACGGCTACCATCTCCTGCGCGGCGCGACGGACAGCGTTTATCTCGTCGGGCTTTCGATGGGCGGCGCGTTATCTTTGCTCATGTCCACGCGGCTGGACGTAAAAGGCGCGGTGGTCATGTCCACGCCGTATGAAATCCCCGACGAATATCCCGCGTGGCAAATTCGACTTTTTAGTTACTTCAAAGCGTATATTCCAAAAAATAAAGGCGAGCCGGGCAGCGGCTGGTTTGACAAGGAAGCCTACAAAGGTCATATTTCATATCCGTTGAATCCCATCCGCTCCGCCGCAGAATTGAAAATTCTGCTCGAAAAAATGCGCGCGGCTTTGCCCAAAGTGGACGCGCCCGTCTGCCTGATCCACTCCAAAGACGACGCGTATGTGTTGCCTGAAAACATGGAAAAAATTTACGCGGGATTGACGAACATCAAAGACAAGACAAAATTTTACGTCGCGGGTTCGGGGCATGTGGTTACGCGCGACGCGGCGCGCCTGCAAGTATTTGAAATCGCGCGGAACTTCATCCAACGCATCGAGGGGCAAATTGAATCGTAATCTAATCTTCGTTGCAGCCGCCTTGTGCCTGTGGGGATTCGGCGAAGGCATGTTCATGAACTTCGTGCCGATTTATCTCGGCAAGGAATTCCTTCTCGGCGAACAGCAAATAGGAATGGCGCTTGGCGCGTTTGGGGCTTTCATGGCGGTCACGCATCTCCCCGGCGGCTACCTCGCGGATAAAATCGGACGCCGCCCGCTGCTGTTCGTCGCGTGGGTGATGGGACTTTCCGCCACGCTGATTATGGGATTCGCGACAAGCCTCCCTTTTTATTTGGTCGGCATTTTCGCGTATGGTCTGACCGCCTTTGTCTCTTCGCCATTGAGCAGTTATGTCACTGCGGCGCGCGGAAAATGGTCGGTAGCGACCGCGCTCGCGCTCATCTCCGCGTCGTTCAATATCGGCATGGCGCTGGGTCCCGTTTCTGGCGGATGGGTCGGCGAACATTACGGAATGCGTTCGAGTTACCTCGTCGCGTCGGGCGCGTTCCTTTTTTCCACGCTGCTCATTTTCTTCATCAAGCCGCAGCCGATAGACAAACACGACGTTGAATCCCCGCCCGTCAGCCTGCAAAACAACGCGGGGTTTATTTCGTTTTTGGCGCTCGTTACGTTTGCCTCCTTCGCCATGTATATCGCGCAGCCGCTCACGCCAAATTTTCTAAAAGACGCGCGCCATCTTTCGTTGGGCGATACGGGGTGGGTCTTTTCGGCGGGCGCATTGGGCAACGCATTATTGACCATTGCATTAAGCCGCTTCAAACCGCGCAATGGATTTATCATCGCGCAGGCGCTGGTTACGTTATTTGCCTTTTGCATCTGGCTGGGAACGGGCTTGCCGATTCTGGCGCTCGGCTATTTTTTGATGGGCGGATTCCGCGCGGCGCGTCCATTGGCGCAGGCGCAGGCGCGCGAGTTGGTGCATACCTCTCAAATGGGGTTGATGTACGGCGCGCTCGAAACCGCCAACGCGTTCATCTTTATCCTTGTGCCGCCGCTGGCAGGATTTATCTTTGAGCGCGACCCCTTTATTATTTATCCGCTGGCGATTGGCTTGATTGCCATTTCGATTGTCGGCAGTCTTATATATTCATCCCCAAAGGTAATCCATGTTTGAAATTCTCCCTTTTACGCTTGGTCCCGTTCAGACAAACGCATATCTTATCGCAGACCCCCAAACGAAAGAAGCCGCCGTAATAGACCCCGCATGGGATGGCGCGCTCATTCTCGCCGCCGCGCAAAAACGCGGATGGCGCATCGCGCACTTGTGGTACACGCACGCGCACTTCGATCACATCGGCGGCGCGGGCGCGATTGCCGACGCGCTGAATCCGCTGCCGCTCGTGGCGCTGCATCCTGAAGATCACGTCCTCTGGCGCGCGGGCGGGGGCGGCGCGGTATTCGGCTTCAACATTGATCCGGGTCCCGAACCGACGATTGATTTTGTGAACGGTATGAAATTAAAACTTGGCTCGAATGAGTTGGAAGTCCGTCACACGCCGGGGCATACGCAGGGTCATTGCGTTTTCTACGCCGCCAAAGAAAAAATTTGTTTCTGCGGCGATTTGATATTCAAAGGCAGCGTCGGGCGGACTGACCTGCCCGGCGGAGATTGGGCGACACTCGAAAACAGCATCCGCGCGCAAATCTTCACCCTGCCCGACGAAACGCGATTATTATCCGGTCATGGCGAAGAAACGACGGTGGGATATGAAAAAGCGGAAAATCCATTTGTAGGAATTCGGCGCATTTAGAAAAAAATTGCCGTCATTGCGAGGAGGATGGTTTTCCCGACGAAGCAATCTCTCGTAAAGTCTGGGAGCGCTTCGCCGCGACAAACGCGGCTCGCAATGACGGCAATTCTAATTATTTAACGTCAATAATGGATAACGGGATTATGTCATGCTGAGGGGCGTTTTTTGCCCCGAAGCATCTCGGAACGGCTCATTTGAGACCCTTCGGTCACTGAAAAACGCTCCCTCAGGGTGACATGCTGATGTTTTTGGCTTATCCATTATTCACGTTATTTATAACCGACTACTTAGCGGACGAAAAAGTTTTTAGAAAAGTTTTCAGACACTCTCATAGAATTCGCGGCGGCTATCCACCCCTTGGTCCCAGCGGAGAAGGAACGAACGCTTCCACCCGCGCCCACAGTTCGCGGATGTTGATCGGCTTGGACATGTACACGTCGCAGCCCGCCGAGAGCGCTTTTTCCGCGTCGCCTTTGAGCGCGTTGGCGGTAACGGCAATAATGGGAACGTACGCCAATTGCTTCTTCTCGCTGCCGCGAATACGACGCGCGACCTCATAGCCGTCAATATCGGGCAGGTTAATATCCAGCAGAATCAAATCCACTTCTTCCTTTTCCGCCGCGCTTACGCCGTCCACACCCGTCAGGGCTTCAAGCAATTTATACCCGCGCGATTCAAGCGCGCGTTTAACCAGCATCATATTATCCGGATTGTCTTCGATGTATAAGACGTTATTTCCCATAATGGCATTCTCTCCTTTAGGCTCCGTTCTTATCTTCGATGACGTTGATCACTTTGTCCACGAATTTGCGGGTGGGTAACGAGCCTTTTTGGTATAGGGCTTCGATGTGTCCATTGAGACGCTTGCGTTCTTCGTCGGTGATGTCTTTTGCGCTGACAACCACAACGGGGATGTTCTTCGTGCGCGGGTCGAGTTTCAATTCTTCCACAAAGCCAAAGCCGTCTATGCCGGGCATGGTCAAATCGCTGACGATTAAGTCGGGCAGGTGCTGACGCGCCATAGCCAGCCCTTCCCAGCCGTCTTTGGCGTGATACACGCGGTATGATTTCTTGCCTTCGAGCAGGCGGCGGATGAGCAACGCGTCGTCGGAATTATCGTCAACCAGCAAAACGGTAGTGACTTTCTCGTCCAGATTTTCGAGCGCGGCTTGCAGACCTTCCTGCGGCGCGGGAGATTGGTCTTTGCTCAAGTGTACGTCCACAGCCCATTGGTCGCCAAGCACATGCTTCTCTACGGGGAAGGTATGCCCCGTGCAATTAACCACGACGACCTCGTCTTTGCCGATTACCTTTTCCTTCAATAGTTTTTGCAAGCCAGCATAGGCGACGGCTGTAGCGGGTTCCACCGCCATGCCTTCGCTTTTTGCCAGCGCGCGCATCGCGTCGAAGGCTTCCGCGTCGGTCACCGATTCCATCGCGCCGCCGTGTTTCTTGATAATTACATAAAGATAAGAATATGTCTTGCCCGGGTCGCCGGTGGACAAAATAATAATCCGCGTTTCGGGGATGACCGCGTCGGCGGTTTCTTTGTCCGCCTTGAAAGCCGCAACCATCGGAGAGCAGCCCTCGGCTTGAATAATGGCAATCTTGGGAATGCGGTCTATCAATCCCATATCGAACAATTCCTTGAAGCCCTGATACACCCCCAGCGGACCCATCCCGCCGCTGACCGCTTGAATGTACCAATCGGGCGCGCGCCAGCCCAGCTGCTCCACGATTTCATACGCGATGGTTTTCATCGACTCGCGCGCGGGGATGGAACTCGCGCCGCGATCTAACAGCAGATGGCGACGCTGCGCGAATTGACTCGCGATTTGTTTCGTCTGGTCGTAATTTCCGCTGACGCGAATCACCTCCGCGCCGAAGAGAGCCGCCTCGCGCAGTTTTTCCTGCGGCACGAGACTGGTCATAAATACCCAAAGTTTGATTCCGCCGCGCGCGCAGGCTGCCGCGTATGCCACCGCCGCGTTCCCCGTAGACGCGATGACGGCTTCGCGCACGTCGCCTTCGTTCATCGCCGCCACCGCCACCGCCGCCTGACGATCTTTGAAGGAGCTCGTCGGACCGTAGCGCTCGTCTTTGAAATAAACGTGGTAATGCCCAAATTGGGGCGCGAAGCGCTGCGACAACCACAAGGGAGTTCCGCCCGCGGGGTAGAGGTCTAACGCGGAGGGGTTTTCCAGCGGCAGCACATCTTGAAACCGCCACAGATTATTGGGGCGATTCGGCAAACCGCGTAGAATTTCCCGTTTGAAAAAGTCGTAATCGTATTTTGCTTCCAGCCATTGCGACTGGCATTTTTTGCATACGGCGGGGACAAAAGGTTCGTAAGGTTGTTGCGCGCCGCAAATGGCGCATTGAAGAATCTTGGGTTTTGCCATAGCTTTATTTTACCTTTGAGTTATCTTCGCCTTTGATTCTGGCTTCGATGGGCAGGAAGACGTAGAAAGTTGCGCCTTCCCCGTTTATGCCGGAGCTTTCAGCCCACAAACGTCCGCCGTGCATTTCGATCAAGCGGCGGCTGATGGGCAGCCCTAAACCCGTGCCACCCACTTTGCGGGTGGTGGATGTATCAACCTGCGTGAATTCCTGAAAAACGGATTCGAGCAAATCGGTCGGGATGCCGATGCCCGTATCCTTTACGCTGATTAGCACGTTGTTTTCTTCGCGCGCCACGCGGATGGAGATTTTGCCCTGCTCGGTGAATTTGATGGCGTTGTTGACCAGATTGATCATCACCTGGCGGATGCGGATTTTATCGGCGTTGACGTCTACTTCATGGTCTGAATCCGGCTCGATAAAGAGCGCGAGATTCTTTTCGCTGGCGAACGTCGAGGTGATGCTGGTCACTTCCTCGATGATTTCCTGCAGGTTGAATTTTTCGATGTTGAGGTTGAGTTTACCCGATTCAATCTTCGCCATATCCAACACGTCGTTAATCAAGTGAAGCAGGTGCTGTCCGTTTTTATAGATGAGTCCAAGGTCGTTGCGCATGTTGTCGGTCAGCGGGCCGTCGAGTTCTTCGAGGATCACGTCCGCGAAGCCGAGAATGGAGTTCAGCGGCGTGCGTAACTCATGCGACATATTGGCAAGGAAAGACGATTTCAAACGATCCAGTTCGCGCAACTGCGCCACTGTTGCGGCTTGCTCGGCATACAGCCGCGCATTTTGCAGAGATACCGCCACCTGCGAAGCGAGCGTAGCGTAGATGTTCGCATCCTCTTGCGTGAAGCGATTGGCGGACGCCGAATGAATATCGAACACGCCCAGCGTCTTATCGCCCGCAATCATAGGAATCGCCATCTCGGCGCGCGTATCGGGCAGCAGCGGATTGACGCGAAAGCCAGCCTCGCCGCGAACGTCGTTGGAAATCAACGTCTTGCGTTCGCGCGTGGCGCGCGCAATCAGAATATTATTTTTATCCATCGGAATGGCGTTCCCCGACATGACCATTTGCTTGCCAATTTCGCCGGAACCTGCGGCGAGCAGCAGAGTATTCCACGAGTCATCCGCCAGATAAATTTGCGTATGGTAAAGATTAAAGCGTTCCTTGGTTAGGTCTACCACCTGTTGCAACAATTCATCGGGATCCAACAGGGTCGAAGCGGTTGTGGATACGGTCGCCACGTTCGCGAGTTCTGCCGCGCGCTTTTCAATTTCTTCCGTAAGGCGCAGGCGCTCTAATTGGGCGCTGACCCGCTCGGCGATAGACGCGGCTAATTCCGCCGCTTCAGGCGAGATATGCTCCAAGTTCGTCACCGCCAGCCGTCCGATGGTTTCTCCGCGCACGGTCAGCGGCTGCGAAAGACTCGTTTGATCCAAATTGGAGGTTTCTTCAAGCGGCGTAACCTGCATTGAATCATAGGCGTAACCCAGCGTAGATTGCGCGCGCTCCATATACGCCTGCCAACTTTCGCGGCTGAGGCGGCGCGTGGCTTCTTCCGCGTCGGAGCGCGCGCGCGACGCGTCTGCCAGCAGGCGCAAACTTTCCACCTGCTGCGCCACCTGACGCGCCACCGCCGAAACCATTCTCTTGTCGTCGTCGGTCAGCGGGCGCGCGGGGTCGGCTTTTAAGAAAAGACTGCCGACGTGTTCGTCCAGCACGTCTATATTTTCTTGAAGATCAAGTTCGTCCGCATTTGGCGCGGCGCTCGGCGCAACCTCGCGTTGGTTATACCCATACCCAATGCGCTCGCTGTTGCGGATGCCGTCCAAAAACGATTCCCAACTTTCATGCGTAAAACGATGCGTGGCGGCTTGCGCCTCGGCGCGCGCGCGTTCGGTTGCGGCAAGCAGGCGTAAATTTTGAATTTGCAAAGAGGCGCGCTCGGCAATCGCATTCGTCAGCGTTTCTTCTTCCGTCGTCCAACCGCGCTCGGCGTGCGGCTCGATCTTGATTTCTCCAATCGTTTCGCCGCCGACGGTCAAAGGCAGCTCCATCACATTCTCCGCGTTTTCAGAAGCGACGTCCCCCGCTTGAAGCGACGATAGTTCCTCGCCGCGATAGGCGTAGCCGATTTCTTCTTTTTCGTAGATGATGGATTGAGCGGAGCGCGTCTTTTGGATCTGCGCCTCCAATTCGCGGATGCGCGCGCGCAGAGATTCCATCTCGTTATTGATCCCCGCGCTGTCAATAGGCGCGATTCTTTTCTCCGTATCGAGCGGCTGCTTCGCTATCTGATCGAGGTCAGAAAAAAGTTTTTCTACCCGCTTTTGTGATTTATCGTCGGAGTGCATAGATAAATATCTCCTAAACCTGCGCCCTCGCCACTCTCCCATAGAGAGAGGAGAACTTAGCTCCCTTCCCCTTATAGGGGGAAGGGGTGGGGATGAGGGAGTTTTTACTTCTTGTCTTTCATGCTCAACTGCGCGATAGTCATCGGCGCGCCCAAAGCGTGACCGAGTTCGCGCGCGGCGATTTGCAGCACGGCTTCGACGGTGGTCGCGCTTTGAATCTTCTGACTGATGGCGTTCAATGCGCCTTCCCGTTCAGCCTGTTGCTGCGCGCGGATAAACGAGCGCGCGTTTTGCAGCGCCGTGGCGACCTGCGAAGCGAGCGTGGTTTGAATGTTGGCGTCCTCTTCGGTGAAGGCGTACTTATGATCCGCCTGCACGTCCATTACGCCAAGCACCCGGTCGCCGACGAGCAGAGGCACAGCCAGCTCGGAGGCGGTATCGGGCAGCAGCGGGTTGGGCAGCCAGCCGGGTTCGCTGTGAACATCGTTGACAATGATGGCTTGTTTTGTGCGGGCGGCGCGCGCCACCAACGATTGCTCCTGCCCCAACGAGATGGAGGTTATGCCGTGCGTGCCTTCGTGTTCGTCGCCTTCTTTCCAGCCGCATGCCGCGATTTCAAGCGCCGCCGTATTTTCATTGAGCGTAAATACATGAGCGTGGTAAAGCCCAAACCTGCGCTGCGTAAGATGAACGACGCTGGCTAACATTTTGTCAATATCCAACTCTTGAGCCGAGATCGTGCTGATTTCGGCGACCGCCGCCAACTCTTTGGCGCGTTTCTCCATGGATTCTTCGTCGTGTTTGCGCTGGGTAATATCGGTGCGAATCGCAAGGTATCTTTCAGGTTTGCCCTGGGCGTTCAAGATCGGGACGATGGTGGTGTCTACCCAATACAAGGTTCCGTCCTTTGCCTTGTTGCGTATTTCATTGTGGAATACCTTTCCGTTGGCGATAGTAACCCACAGGTTACGCATAAATTCTTTTGGATGGTATCCAGAGTTGAGAATACGGTGATCCTGCCCAATTAGTTCTTCTCTGGAGTATTTTGAAATTTCCACAAACTTATCGTTGACGTAGGTGATCTTGCCGGCAACGTCGGTAATGGCGACGATGGAATGCTGGTCGAGCGCGTACTTTTGCACGTCCAACTCGCGCAGCAGAGATTCCGCCTCGCGTCTGCGCTTTTCAGTCTCTTCAAACTGCCTCAAACTTTCGATATGCGCGCTAAGGCGTTCTGCAACGGCATTGGCAAGATCGGCGGCTTCCTGATCGTCCGCATCCATCCCTTGAACGGAAAGTTTTCCGATAACCTCGTCGCGCACCTTCAACGACCACTCTGTCGAAGACGCGTCGGCAGAGCCATTGCCGTTATACGGTTTGACGTCTTTCAAGTCGTACATGTAGCTCAACTTGCCTTTCGCAGCTGTTTCGAGATAATCGTCCCAGCCTTCGCGCGTCAGGCGGCGGGAGGATTCTTCCGCTTCGGCGCGATAGCGTTCCGCGCTGTCGAGCAAGCGCAGGGTTTCGATCTGTTGCGCCACCTGCTGCGCCACCGTTTTCAGCAATTCGTCG
>JAQTWR010000095.1 GCA_028689195.1 Anaerolineales bacterium
TTGAATTCGTCGCGCAATATCTTGTTGAGCGAATCGCGGATGTGCGCGTGCGCCGCATATTTTGGAACGCTGGTATCCGCCGCGTCTTTGCATTGCGCCGACATCATCTCGCGCACGGTCGTGTCTCCGGGACGCGGTCCAAGCGTTTCGCTGAAATATTTGAATAAACTCATGCCGTTGACAATGCCGTAAGGTTTGCCGTCCTCGCTGACAATGGGCGCGATTCCGCCCGTGCGCGAAGCGAGAGTCCACGCCGCGCCGAGTTGCGACTCAGGGCGGATGGCGTCGAGGCGGCGCGTGACGGATTCAAAACGCGGCGAAGCGTCGGTAAGCAGGACGGGCGGCTCGAGGTTGAGCGTTTTCAATATCCACGAGGTTTGCGCGTTGAGCGCCCCGGCGCGCGCGGCAATCGCGTTTGCCCCGTCGCGTTCGCGCAGCAGCCAGGCGTATCCCATTGCGGATGCGATGGAGTCTGTATCGGGGTTGAGATGCCCTATAACATAAATTTGATTTGACATTATTTGAGTCCTAAAAATGCGCGTGAAAATTTACGGATGGTTTTGGCGATAAGCGCCGCTTCTTGCATATCCTCTTTGGTTGGATCTGCGCTTGGGTATCTGGCTGCGGTGGCATAACCGGATAATGTTTCAAGATCGCTTGCCGTCATGCCGATCAAAATCCCATTGGTTTCGCTTATACTGTTGAGCGCGTTCAGGTCATGCGTTTTTGGAAAGGTCGAGCCTTTATGGATAATGACGGCTTTGATATATTTTTCAGCGCACTGTTGGAAGTGGTAACACACTATTCCCGTAAAGACTTTACTTTTTTTCATCATTGTGTTTGCCGTTACCCAATCTTCTTCGGCTTTCTCTACCCATGCGAGCGGATCATCTTCTTTCATAAAGCACGATTCCTTTTGTGTATATTTCTTTTGTGAAAACACTGTTTGTTTTCAGCGCATACTCGATTTCTTTTGGATTTTTGACGACAATATCTACGGGAAATGGGCGCGGTATGAGAAGTTTTGAAATATCTAAACGACATTCCTTTTCTGATTTTCTTGACTTCATAATCACCAGCAAATCCACGTCGCTATCGGGCGTGGGATTTCCGTACGCGTATGAACCGAAGAGGATGATCTTCTCGGGGTTGAGCGCTTCGGCGATTTTTTTTACCGCCTGCGGCAAAGTCTTTGAGACAGGCAAAAAGCCAATGGGTTGCACGTTTGATGGGACGCGAAATTTCTTCAACATGATGGCTATTATTATATCTCGCCTTTGTGCAGCATTTCCAGAAAGATGTTGATTACGCGCGGGTCGAAGTGCTTTCCCGATTGTTCAATAAAATACGCGAGGGCTTTTTCGCGCGACCACGCTTTTTTGTACGGACGCTCGCCGCTGACGGCGTCCCAAACATCCGCGACGGCGAAGATGCGCGCGGCGAGGGGAATCTCCTCGCCCTTCAATCCGCGCGGATAGCCGCTGCCGTCCCACTTCTCGTGATGGCAGTAGGGAATATCCAACGCTTTTTTCAAAAAGGGGATGGGCGAGAGCAGCGCGTACGCGGTCTCAGGATGTTTTTCCATGGTGGCGCGTTCCTTGTCGGTCAGTTTTTCTGGTTTGAGCAGAATATTGTCGGCGACGCTCATTTTGCCGATGTCATGCAGAATCGCGCCGCGCCGCGCTTGCTCCAGATCGTCGCCCATGATTCCCATTTTGACGGCGATTTTCAAGGTCATATCTGTGACGCGCCGCGTGTGACCCTCGGTTTCTTTATCGCGCAATTCAAGCGTGCGCGCCCAGCCTTCAAGGGTGGTGTCGTAGGCTTCCGCAAGATCGCGCGTGCGCGCGCGGACACGGTCTTCCAGTTGGACGTTAAGATCGCGGAGGTCGCGTTCTAATTCTTTGAGCGCGGTAATATCATGCGAGATGAAAATGCGTCCGCTCATATTTTTCCGCTCGTCATAGATGGGCCAGACGGTCATTTCATAGTGAATATCTTTGCCGCCGATTTGCAAAGCCGTTTCTGCGCGCGCGTAACTTGTTTGGATGTGCCGCTTAATGGGAATTGGAAAATCGTCGAATATTTCCTTTGCAGATTCTCCAATAACGTCGCTTGCGTTTTTCCCCAACAGGTTGAGCATGGATGTGTTGACGTCCACGATCAGATTTTGGTTATCGAGAATTACCACGGGTTCGGCGAGCGCTTCAAAAACTTTGTCGCGCGCGATGGGCGTAATTTCAAAGATGCGGAAGCGAAACACGCTCCACGTAATTATCAAATTCCCGACAGCGGATGTGAACGGAGTAATGTCGCGTTGCGGGGCAAGATGTACGTTTGATAGGCTGAATACCGCTCCGAAGAGCGAGATGAAAAATCCAAGGGCGATCAATCCCGTTTGGGCGCGGTATAGATTGTGCGGGCGCGCAGCGCGGCGCGCCAGAATGTAAAGTCCCCACAGAATGACCAGACTCGCGTAGAGCGCGTATCCGCTAATCGCGGGCGTTGAGTCGTATATCAGTTCGGCGAAAGGTTCGCCCGGAGTCAGGCGCGGGTTTGCGTAGACCCAATGCAGTTTTTGGTCGAGGAAAAGAAGAAGCGTGAACGAAGCGGGAACGACCAAAGATAGTTGAAAGATTTTCTTTGCATACAGTAAATTATGTCCCGTATATTGAACCGCGAAAATCGGCAGCGCGATCAACGCGAGAAATTCCGCAAGCCATTGAAAACCGTTCCAGAATAATTTGCTGGCAAGGTCTGTACCGAGCAGTTCAAAGATGAAGCCTGTGATCCACAGGGTATGTCCCAGCATGTACCATACGACCGCAATTGCGCCGGGCGTGTTTTTTTTGCTCCATGCGTAGGCAAGCGCGTTTGCGGAAACGGCAAGCGCAATGAGGTAGGGAATAAGATAAAGAATTTCTTCGCGGGTCATGCGGCTTTATTTTACCTCCCAAGTAGGGGGACGCGGCTTTCTGCATCCCTACAAATTATTAGACTTTATTCTCAATAAAGTCTAATAATTATCCCGCCGATTTCTCTTCGATCATTTGCAAAAAAACTTTCACAATATGCGGGTCGAAGTGCCCGCCAGCTCTTTGGCGCAGATGCTCCTTAACCCTTTCTTTCGTCCATGACGGACGATAAGGGCGATTGGTAGTGAGCGCGTCCCAAACGTCTACAACGGCGAAGATACGCGCGGCGAGGGGAATCTCTTCTCCTTTTAGTCCGTTTGGATAGCCCGATCCATCCCATCGTTCGTGGTGGCGGTAGGCGATGTCAAGCGCGGGGTGCAGGTATTTGATGGGCACGAGCATTTCGTACGCGTAAACGGGATGCTTGCGCATGATTTCCCGCTCCTCGTCTGTAAGCGGTCCGGGCTTGAGCAGGATTGAATCTGGGATTCCCATTTTGCCGATGTCGTGCAGGAGCGCGCCGCGTTTGAGATGGATCATGTTTTCTGCGGGGACGTCTAATTTGCGCGCGAGTTGCAGCGTCAATTCGGTGACGCGGCGCGTATGCCCCTCGGTTTCTTTATCGCGCAAATCTAATGCGCGCGACCAGCCTTCGAGGGTCACGTCGTATGCGAGTTGAATTTCTGCGTTGGAGGTTTGCAGTTTGTCAAATAGGGTTGCGCTTTCAATTGAAATCGCGGCTTGCCCCGCGAGCATTTCCATGAAGTTTTGCCAGTTCGAATCGCCGACGAGCGCGGAGCGATGGAATATTTCCAGCGCGCCAAGCAGTTGTCCTTTAACGATCAACGGGACGCCATGATAGGCGACAAAACCTTCTTCCTCGATTGCGCGCGCGGCGTTGGAGGGATAATCCATTTCTTGCAAGTTGCGGATGTGAATATTGTGGCGTTCGCGCGCGACGCGGTTTGTCAGCCCGCTGTTGGCGGTTAGGCGCGAGAATCTTTTTGCGTCGGTTTTGAATCCCTGCCCGACGGCAAATTGCAACGTTTGATCTTTGAACAAGGATACGGAAACCGCGTCTACGTGGAGCTGCGCGATAATCTCGCGTATCAAGATGTTTAGATTCACGGATAAATCGAAATTCATAATGATGGCTTGGTCAATGGCGCGCAGTCCGCGTAAAAGTTCCAATTGTTTGGCGAGATTCTCCTCCGTTTTTTTGCGCTCGGTGACGTCTACAATGGAAATCAATATCCGCTCCCATGTTTCTTCGTAATTTGGCGCAATTGTTCCATTGATGATGATATGCTGCGGCGCTCCGTTGTCGTCTAGGCGCGAGAAGGCAAATTCGTAATGGCTGTTGCCGTCCGCAAGCGTTAGAAATTCTTCGAGCAGGTTTTGATACCCGCTTGGATTCATGCGTTCGAGGAGAGCGCCCTGCAATTCGGCTTTGCTCTTGCCCCGACTCCACATGACGGCCGCTTTGTTTACGTCAATGACGCGCGCCAGATTGGCGCAGTTTCTTATCTCTTGCGGATTTTTTGCAAAATAGGCTCTCAAGTCTTCTACGCCGCTTTTTCTTAATTCGTCAATATAGGTTTTAACGGGGGAGAAATCCTCCTCGTAAAGCGGAATGGGCGAATCCTCAAAGAGCGTGCGGTAACGTTCTTCGCTTTCCTTTAGTTGCTCTTCCACCTTTTTGCGCTCGGTAATATCTTGTAGAAATCCTTGAATGAAACTGACTTCTTTGTTTTCGTTGTAGATTGACACCGAGGTATCGCGCACCCAAATCAGGCTGCCGTCGCGTTTGGTCATGCGATATTCTTCCGCCGAGCCGCCCAGCGTGAGGGTTGTGTTAATGCTGGCGGCGGCGCGGCGATAATCTTGCGGATAGATCAGATCATGCCATAGGCGCGGATTTTGAGCGAAGTCGGCGGGTGTGTAGTCAAGCAGATTCTTAACCTGCGCGCTGATGTAAAGGCTGCTGCTGAATTCGTCCGCCTCGTCCAAGTAGATGACTTCCGGCGCATGTTCGACCAGCGCGCGGTATTTGGTCTCCGCTTCGCGCAAAGCGGCTTCGGCGCGTTTGTGCTCGGTGATTTCGACGAATGATGCGACCCATAAGTCGCCGACGGCGCGCATGACGATTTCCGTGTCATGTTCGCGCCCGTCTTTTCCCGTAATTTTATACTCGCGTTGCGGCGAGGAAGTCTGTTCGCGTATGGCGAAGGCTACGTCGCTCTCCCATTGCGCGACAACCTTTTCGCGGTATGCGGGTTCGGGGTAGGCGCGTAATATCCACCTTGCGATTGTTGGCGTGTCTTGGGCGGTATATCCGTAATGTTCGGTGAATTTGCGATTAAAGCCAAGTATGTTACCTTGATTATCCGCAATGCTGATGGGGATGGGTAGAAATTCAAGGGCGTCGCGGAATCGTGCTTCAGAAATTTTCAAATTGGCTAACGCTTCTTCGGATTCTTTGGTGCGAACGCTTACTTGCGTTTGCAGCGTTCGGTTGAAGATTACAAGCGCCGCAATTAACAGGGCGATAACCGCCGCGCCAATTCCAAGATATGGCATGAAGCGGATAATGCCGGCGTATTGATTTGTCCCAAACCAACGGTCATTAATTTGCTTGTATTCCGCTTCGCTGATATTTTCAAACCCGTTGTTGATCAAGGCGAGCAGCGGAGCATTTCCTTTTTTGACGGCGCGGTGAAATTCACCGCCGTATAAAGGCTCTGAATAATTGAATTGATTTTGAATATTGTATTTGTAAAGAAAGTATAGCGCGGGGGGCTGGTCCACAACAAAGATGGTTTCTTTTTTATTGGCGGCAGCTTTGACGATATCTTCATAGCTATTGTAATAAACCAAGTTGTTTATGCCGCGCTCTATAAGGTATTCTACGTTAGCGTCGCCTGTTTTCACCGCAACGCGAAACCCCCGCAGGCTTTTGACGTCTGCAATCCCAGAAACGGCGCTGGGAAAGAAGATACGCACGTCAATGGCGGCGTATGGTTCTGTGTAATCAAAAATCTTTGCGCGCTCGCTTGTGTAAAAGATGGTGTCAATCGCGTCAAATTCCCCGTTTTTCATTCTGCCCAGCGCTTGTTCCCACGGCAAGCCGACAATCTCCACTTTTACGCCTGTGCGCTCTTCCCATAATTTCCATTGGTCAACCAGAATGCCTTGCAACTTGCCGCGCTCATCCATAAAGGCGTAAGGCGGATAATTGTTGTCCATCGTCACGCGTATCTTCGTGATTGACAGGTTGAGAGCCGCATTGCCTTGCGCGGAACACGAGGCGAGTGTCTCTATGAATAGAGCGAACGCTATCAGCGCTAGATAAAATCTCAATGCGGTAAAATGCGGCTTCATGTTGGTTTCCAATACTAATTAAGACTACAACGTTGGTAATTTGTATTGTACCAATTTCGAGATTTTGTTGCATTAGAATAATCTTTTTTGCAAGAATTTTTTATGCATTCTTCAGAATTGCAAACGGAAACATACGCGACGCTCATCGAGCGAATACCCGCGAATCACTCTTAAAAAATTGGGCAATTTGCTTTTTTGCCTAATTCGCGTTAAGATATTCGTCGCCTTGGAAAGGCTATGAACAGAAACAAAATTTGATTGACGTATTTTTATCGGACAGGTATAATCTTTCTTCGGCATTATTTCAACTATAGTAGGAGTATAACTTATGACAACACCCGACAGCGCGCCCGCCGCAGCGCTTGAACCAAAAACAAAACTCAGCGGCAAAATTTTGAAGACGACTCTTGCGGGGGCGCTTGTGGACATCGGTCAAAACCTTCCCGGTGTGATCCATATCTCGCAACTTCAACAGGGAGCGGTTAATAAAGTAGAAGACGTTGTGCAAGTTGGACAAAGCGTGGATGTTTGGGTACGCCGCGTTAAGAAAGACAGAATCGAATTGACTATGATCGAACCGCTGCGCTTTGAGTGGAAAGAGATCGAGCCTGATGTTGTAGTAAAAGGCAAAGTAGTGCGCGTGGAAAGTTATGGCGTGTTTGTAGATTTCGGCGCCGAACGCCCCGGTCTCGTTCATGTCAGCGAGTTGACGCGCGGCTACGTTAAGACCGCCAGCGAAGTAGTCAAGGAAGGCGATGAGGTCGAAGCCAAAGTGTTGGATGTAGACCGTCGCAAACGCCAAATTCGTTTGAGCATGAAAGCGTTACAGCCTGAAATCGTTGAAGAAGCGAAACCTGAGCGTGAAGACCGTAGAAAAAGCGGCGATGCGCGCAAAGGTAAAGGCAAAAAACAGGAAGAAAATTATGTGATGGATGTTGAAGCGCCCTCCGAACCGCAGTTCACCGCAATGCAAATTGCATGGCAGCAGGCGCTTGAAAAATCCAAAGGACGCAAGGTGCGCGCGAAATCGTATAAAGCCGCTACCGACGAACAGGAAGACATTTTCAATCGCACGTTGGGAAAACGCGTTCCGACTGGCGGATAAGATAAGAAAGTGAATAATAAAAAAAGAACGGGAGCGTATCCCGTTCTTTTTTTATTTGTGCAAAAAAAATCACCCTTTATTGAACGGGCTCTTTAGAAACGATTCCATAAAACCGCGTAGGTCGCCATCTAATACGGCTTGCGTGTTGCCTGTCTCGTGTTCGGTGCGGTGGTCTTTGACCATTTGATAGGGGTGCAGCACATACGAGCGGATTTGACTTCCCCATTCGGCTTTGGTGTATTCGCCGCGCAGGATGGCGCGTTCTTCGTCTTTTTCTGCGGTGCGTAATTCCAACAGACGGGCGCGCAGAATACTCATCGCAAATTCGCGGTTTTGCGACTGCGAGCGTTCGTTTTGACAGGTAACTACAATTCCCGTTGGGATGTGCGTTAGCCGCACGGCGGTTGCGTTCTTTTGAACATTCTGCCCGCCTGCGCCGGACGAACGAAAAACGTCCATTTTTATATCTCCCGGCGCGATGTCTATGTCCGCGTCTTCCATAGAAACTTGGGGCAAGACCTCGACCAACGCGAAGGAGGTGTGCCGGCGGTGCGCGGCGTCGAAAGGAGAAAGGCGCACTAACCGATGCACGCCTTTTTCAGAACGTAAATATCCAAAAGCATACGCGCCGCTCACCGCAATAGTCACGCTTTTGATTCCCGCTTCTTCGCCCGGCGTGAAGTCAAGAATATCGGTCTTGAATCCATTGTCTTCCGCCCAGCGCAAATACATGCGCTCGATCATTCCCGCCCAATCTTGAGAATCGGTTCCGCCCGCGCCCGCGTGAATGGCGAGGATGGCGTCATCGCGGTCGTAAGCGCCCGAAAGCATGGCGGCAAACGCGCGTTTTTCAAGGTCAATCTCAAGGTCGGCAATCTCTTTTTCGAGATCGCCGCGCAGGGTTTCGTCATCCAACCGCGCAAGTTCGGTCAAATCGTGAATGTGTTGTTTTAACTTTCCCCATGATTCAACGTCATCGCGCAGGGTTGAAACGCTTTTCATCACACGTTGCGCGTTGGTTGAATTATTCCAAAAATCGGGATCTTCAATTTCTTTTTCGAGTTGTGAAAGTTGAATCTCTTTGCCCGTCAGGTCAAAGACGCTCCAATAATTGCTGGGTTAATTTGTTGGTTTCGTTTAGGCGATTAAGCAAATCTTGCATGTGAACTCCCGAGTTAAGCGTTCGATAAAATTCCATCTACAAAGGCGCTGGGGTCAAAAGGTTGCAGGTCTTCGGATTTTTCGCCCAAGCCCGCGAATAGAATTGGCAGCCCCAGTTCGCGTTGGATTGCAAACGCCATCCCGCCGCGGGCGGACGTATCTAGCTTGGATAATATGACGCCCGTGACGTTCACCGCTTCTTTGAATGACCGCGCTTGTTGCAGGGCGTTTTGTCCTGTCGTTGCGTCTAGCACAAGCCAAACCTCATGCGGCGCGCCCGCAAGCGCTTTGCCGACTACGCGGGTTACTTTTTTCAATT